>DATJTM010000512.1:0-10537 GCA_035503395.1 Luteitalea sp. | reverse complement strand
GGCCCGCAGCGCAGATGTAATCACCGCCTCACGTTCGACGAACCACTGGTCGCGGCGCAGCTTGTCCAGGGCGCGGTTGCGCGCCGCGGTGAACAGCCAGGCAGCCGGCTGTTCGGGAACGCCCTGCAGCGGCCACGTGTGCAGGGCGCGCATCAACGCGTCCTGCACGGCGTCTTCTGCGAGGTCGAGGTGACGGGCGCCGAGGACGTGAGTCAGGCGGGACACCATGCGTCCCGCCTCCTCTCTGAACAGGTGCGCGACGAGCAGATCAGGACGGTCGATCGTCACCCATCGCCTCGAGCTCGCGGATTTCGATCGTCCCGAAAGCCAGATGCGGGCAATCGGCCGACAACGCGACCGCCTTCTCGTACGACGACGCCGTCACGATGTAGTACCCGCCGACGACCTCCTTCGCCTCGACGAATGGGCCGTCGGTGACCGACGGGGTGCTGCCACCGGCCCGAACCACGCGCCCGGTGCCGTCGTGCAGCTTGCTGGCGTCCACGAGCACACCGCGGCTGGCGAGCCCTGCGGTCCAGTCGATGTAGCGCTGGAGCACGTCCTGCATCGCCTCCGGGCTCAGATCGGGATAGGTGCCGGCATCGCGCAACAGAAGCAGGTACTTGGCCATGAGAACTCCTCGGCTGGAAGGATACGGGGACGATCCCCGTTCCGCTCGCCTGTCTGCACGTGGACGAATGGCCCTCGCGAAGATCGACACGAGTATTTTGGGGTCGGGCCGCGTTGGGACCGCGGGCCCTACCTGCTGAGGAGGAGGACGGCGATCGGATCGTTCGGGCGACGGGCCCTGCGTGTCGAGTCGGATGGCCATCGGACCGCTCGGCGAGCGGTCCCTACCTGTTGATATTCGAACTACGGACTAGCGAGGCCTGGCCGTCGACGATCGCAACCAGGCAGGGACGCCTCGCCGAGGTCCGTCAGAACGAGAAGTAGAAGACGAGGTCGAGGCCGTAACGCTCGATGCGCTGCGTGAGCGAGCGGTTGCCCGCCGTCAGCCCATCACCTTCGGCGACGTTGCCCTGCAGCCGGACGAAGTCGGCGAGCCGGTACTCCAGCAGGAACTGCGACACCGCCTGGTTACCGAACTGCTGGCGGAAGCGCAGGAACATGTCCTGCGTCACCTGCTGGCCAATCACGATGGCGGGATTGACGCGGCCGCTCGGGTCGGTCGTCTCGACCTCGAACTGGTCGAGGTCGAGCGAGCTGCCCAATGCCTCGGCCAACGGCGACACCACGAAGCCGGCGGCGATGCCGCCAGCCCGCTGCGCCAGCGAGTTCTGCTGCCCCGTTCCCAGCTGGTTCAGCGGCTGGTTGAAGATGATCAGCGCGAGGATGTCACCTTCGTCGAGGGGCGGATCGGACGACAGCGACAGCTCGGGCCGCTTGGCCGTGCCCTGGATACGGACGCGCGCCTCGACGCCCTGAATCGTGCGCTGCGCCGTGATGTCCAGTCGCGGGTCGATCTCCTCGCTGCCGCGGAAGATGATCTGGCCGTCGCGCGCGATGTCGAACTGGCGGCCCTGATACGAATACGTCCCGCGCACCGTCGTCACGTTGCCGAGCAGCACGATCGGCTTGCCGGGCGTCTTGGCGACGCGGAAATCGCCGCCGAGCGTGGCATTCAGATCACCGATCGACGCCCGCGCCGCCTCGATGTCGTCGCCGCGCAGCACCAGATTGTCCGGGATGCGCACCTGGATGTTCAGTGACAGATCCGAGAACGATCCGGTGGCAGGCGTCGGCTTGGCAGTCGTCGGCGCGTCGCCGGCGGGCTGGCCTGGTGCTGCCGGCGTCGTCCCCTGCGCCGTCGTCGACGGCGCCGCCGGGGCCGTGCCGGCGGCCACGCCGCCCTCGGTCGCTGGCGTCGCGCCGGGATTCACCTGCGTGCCGCTGGCCGGCGTGCCCTGCGGCGACGGCGACGGCTGATCGGCCGCAGGCACCGCGTCGGTCCTGGCTGGCGGCGGCGTCGCCGACGATGTGGACGACGGCGGGCCGGTCTGGAGCGTGAACGTGTTGCTGCCCGGCGCCAGATCGGGCGCGCGGTCATCGTCACCGAGCACCGACGGCACGATGGCGCCGCGCATGCGCTCGGTGGGAATCGCCTGGTACTCCGCCTGCGTCGCGTAGGTCGTGGTGACGAAGCGCGGCAGGATCTCGTCGATCTCGAGGCGCCCGTCGGACACCTCGATGCTGCCCTCGACGACCGGCGCCAGGAGGGTGCCCGAGATCGTCATGTCGGTGTGGAGGTCGAGAACGCCCAACTCGTTGTCGACGACGCGGAAGTCGCGGCCCTGCATCTTGAGGCTGACGGTCCGCGCCTGCTCGCGACTCAACCCGAGTTCGCCCGACACCGTCAGGCGGTCAGCGTTGTCGGTCTCGACGCCCATCTCGGAGATGACGACGCGCTCTTCCTCGAAGGTCAGCACCGCGTCGAGGTTCTTGTAAACGACGCCGGTGTACGGCACGAGGAAGGTGCCGTCACTGAGGAAGACGGCGCCCTCGACGTGCGGATCACGGCCCGAGCCGGTCACCTTGATGTCGACCTGCGCCTGCCCGCCAATCTTCGTGACGTAGGGCGTCGTGCCTTCGGCGAGCGCGAGGTCGATCGGCGTCGACACGATTGTCACGTCGAGCCGGTCGTTCGGCGTCGGCGCCGTGTGCTGCGGGGCTCGCGGCTCGATGATGGTGCGCGGAATCACGCCCTTGGCCGTCAGCCGCGCGAACTGGTCCTTCACGAGCTCGAGGTCGATGATCGCCAGCGTGCCGTCGAAGTTCACACGGCCACCGAGCCGCTGGATGTCGATTTTCTGCACGCGCCCCTGCGTGACCTCGATGGTCCCGTCGACGAGGGGCTTGTCGCGCGTGCCGCCGACGGTCGCCGCCACCGTGACGAGCCCGTCGCCGTCGTACGTGTAGTCGGCAAGGGTCATCACATCGCTGACGTCGACATTGCGCGCGTCGAGCCGCAGCGAGGACGTCGCATCGGCCGCGATCCCGACGGTCCCCTCGACTGTGACCGTCTGCTGCCCATTGGCCAGTTGCAGTGCGTCGATCGTCGCCTGCGTCGGCGTGATCACGACGCGGGCCGTCGAGCCTGGCGCCAGGGCCCAACGCACGCCCTCGCGCGAGACTTCCGCCTTCTCGAGCGTCAGTCGCTGTCGGCCCTCCTCCAGGCCCAGGGTGCCTTTCGCCGCGAGTGCACGAACCGCGTCACTGCCGGTCACGTCGAAGCGCACGGTCTGGTCGGTGTAGCCAACGGTGCCAGCGACGGTCGGCAGCATGACGCCGCGGATGGCGAGTTGCTGCGCGTCGACCGACGCCTCCACATCGAGGCGCTTGGCGTCGAAATCGGGCAGGCGGACGGCGTACTGCGCGGTGACGGTCCCGACCTCGGCGAGATCGCCGTAGGCGATCTGATCGCCCGCAACGGTCCCGGTGACGAGGAAGTTCTCGCGCGAGCCCGAGACCTTGCCCTCGGCGGTCGCCGCACCCGTGATCGGCAGATCGGCGATCTTGGCCGGCTCGACGAGCGAGGTCGCCTCGAGCCGGTATGCGAAGTCGGACGCATCGGCCGGGCCCAGGCCGAGCGTGCCCTTGCCGGTCAGCGTGAAGCCGGCGCCGCGAGCATCGAGGCTTCGCACAGTGGCCACGCCCGACGCCATCGACAAGTCGGCGACGATGCGCTCGAACGGCACCTTCATCAGCGTCGGCTGCTCGAGCGTGACCGTGCCGTCGACCGTGATCGTCTCGAGCGACACGGCGCTGGTGTCGATCAGCGAGACGCGCGTATCGACGTCGCCGGTCAAGGTCCCGGTGAGCGACGGGACGCCACTGAGTGTCGCCAGGTCGAAGCCTTCGATGCGGCCGCGGGTGGCGGCGTCCAATCGGCGACCGTCGAGGGTGACGTCGTACGCCACTTCCGGCAGGCGACCGCCGAGCACGGACGTCTCCCGGAGCGTGCCCTTGGCTCCGACGCGCAATCCGGCCTTGCCGCGCTGCTCGCCCTCGACATCGAACGAGCCGTTGACGACGCCGGCGAAGCGATCCTGCGTGAGGGTTGGAATGCGCAGTGCGGTGCCGAGCCGCTGCAGGTCGAGCGCCGCCACCTGGCCGGACGCCCCGAACGTGAACCCGCCACCCTTCCGTACGAAGGTGCCGGTGGTGCCTTCGGCGATGGCCGCGCCCTCCACCGTCGACTCGTCGAGCGTCGCGTTGGCAGTGACCGTCGAGAGCGGACCCTTGACCGCGTAGACGCCGTTCAGGCGCGTGTCGAGCTGCGGCACCCGCAGGGATGTCGGCAGGCGGCGCAGGTCGACGCCCTGTACGCGACCAGTCAGATCGAGAGCGAGTTCCGTCTGCCCCTCACCCGGACGCGAGATGGTGCCCTTGGTCGTCGCCCGGCCGCCATACGCCTGCGCGCTGGCATCGAGGCGGACGTGGCGGCCGTCGAGCTCGCCGCGCGCCTTGACGTCGGTCGCCTGATATCCGTAGGCACCCGCTTTCGGACCGGTGAACGCGAAGGTGCCATCGACCGGGAATCCGGTCGTCGCCGACGGGAAGCGCAAGTCGAACGTCGCGTCGCCGGTGATGCGGCCGGTGGCGGCTTCCGACTTCAGGATCGGTGCGAGGTCGAGCTCGGCGACGGTGAGCGCCCCCTTCACCCCACGCGTCGGCGCGCTGGTGTCGAGCGTGATCTCCCCCCGGGCGGCGCCGGCTTCCGACTGCGACACGTCGAGGTCGAGGGCGAGCCCGTCCAGGGTCCCCTTCACGCCGACAGCGAGGCGCGGATGCAGGTCGAAGCGCGCCGCCGGCACGAAGCGACCGATCTCGGGCAGCGAGATCGGCTGCCCGGTGACCTTGAGGTCGTATGCCCACGGATCGGTGGCGGCCGTCCGCGTCATGGTGCCGTCGACGGAGAGCTGCGATTCGCCGGTCTGCGCGGCCAGCGACTGGAAGCGCCACCCGGTCGGCACGCTGACGATGCGGCCGGCCAGCGATCGCAGATCGAGTTCCGGCTGGCCGCTCCGGAAGGTGAGGCGCCGGACGTCGACGCTCAACTCACGTGGGCTGCTGTCGATGCCGCCCTCGAAGGTGAGGCCATCGATGCGCCGCGGAATCGCCTGCGTCTGCGGAACCCCAATCTCCTGGACGGTGACGCGCGCGTCGGTGACCTTGACGTCCGGCAGTGCGAACGTGGCGCGCGGCTTGTTCGGGTCGGCCGGCGGCCTGGGCTTCAACAGTCGCGCGACGTTCCAGCCAGCCGGCGTGCGCACCGCGTTGACGACCGGACGTTCGATCGTGATCTGCTTCAGTTCGCGACCGGCTCCGGCCAGATCGCGGATGCCGTACACGAGCTGCACGCGCGGCACCGAGACGACGGTCGTATCGCCTTGGATGACGTTCACGTCGCGCAGGGTCACGCCGCCGAACAGGTTGCCCTCGATCGACCCGATTTCGAGCCGGCCTTCGATGGCGTTGGCCGCCTGCTTGAGCGCGAGGCGCCGCAATCGCTCGCGGAACCACGCCGTCTGCGACACGACGGCAATCGCCACCGTGAGGCCGACCAGCAGGACGGCCAGGATCGCCAGCGCTCGCAGCGCCCGTCGTCCCCAGGCCATCGTCAGAACGCCTGTCCGATGCTGAAGTGAATGCGCCAGCGACGCGGTTCGCGATCGCCGTTGATGAGGAGCCCCTCGATGGGCGTCAGCTGATAGCCCAGGTCGACGCGGACCGGGCCGATGGGCGTCCGGTAACGCAGGCCGGGTCCGGCATTCACGCGCAGGTCGTCGAGGTTGATGTCGAAGCTGTCGTACCAGACGTTGCCGGCATCGACGAACATCACGGCGGAAAGCTGACCGAACAGCGGAATACGCACCTCGCCCGAGGACTCGAACATGGAATGCCCGCCGATTGGCTGGCCGAGCATCGTCAGCGGCGACACCTCAAAGCGGCCCCAGCCCCGCAGGCTGGACGATCCGCCGAGGAAATACCGCTTGAAGAACGGCACATTGGCCGCCAACACCCCGGGTGCATCGATCGTGCCGACGCGGGCCCGGCCGGCCAGGACGAGGTTGCCGATCGTCTCGTACTTGCGCGCTTCGGCGCTGTACTCGACGTAGTTGAAGTCACCGGGCAGCCAGCGTCCGGCCTGTTCGACGTGCAGTTGCACCAGATAGCCGCGACGCGCATCGAGCAGGTTCGGCGTGGTGTTGCGCTGGAGGTCGATCGCCATCGCCAGCAGCTGACCGCTCCCCTCGCCCGTGTTCGGATTCAATCCCAACGCAATGAGTTCGTCGTAGAACGTCGGGTCGGCCAACGCCGCCTCCGAGATCCGGTAGTCCTCGTACTCGTTCACGAACGTCGTCGACAGCGTCGTCAGCGCCTGACGGCGGCGTACGGGATCACTGCGTTCGTATGTCTTGGCGAAGGTGAGGCGGCCGCCCTTGGTCGTCAGGTCGTAGGCGGGCTCGTTGGCGATCCAGTACGAGCCGCCAACGCTCATCGAGACACCTCGGCGGAACAAAGACGGCTCCTCGATGTTGGCGCGGAAGCCGCGGTCGAGCGATGAGTAGCGCAACGTCGCCTGCGCAGTGCGAGCCCCGCCGAAGAAGTTCAGGTGCAGCAACGTCGTCGTGATGCGGGCGCGCTCCTCGCTGCCATAGCCTGGCGTGATCGACAACCGGCGTGGCTTGGCCTGCGTGAGCACGATGTCGACCGGCACCGGCGCGCCGATTGGACCGCCTGGCTCGGCGTTGATCGACACGAACTGGAAGATCTCGCGGTTGTACAGCCGACGCTGGCTGTCGACGACGCGGCTGATCCGGAACTGCTGCCCTTCTTTCATGGACAGCAGCGACTTCACCCGGCCGTCGCTGACGTGATCGTTGCCGCGAACGGTGATCCGTCCGAAGGTCGCCTGCGGCCCCGGCTCGGCGATCACGTACAGCGCGACGTGCCCCGGCTCGTTGCCTTCGGCCTCGAGCACGTTGACGTTCGCGTATGCGTAACCTCGCTCTTGCAGAACCGCGAGGGTGGCGCTGCGCGTGTTGCGCACGTCGCCCTGGACGCGACGACGACCGGCCGCGACGCTGACGCGGCGCTCGATCGACTGCTGATCGCGCTCGTCGAGCACGTCGAAGCCGAACGTCTCGACGCGGTCGATCATGACCGGCGCCCCCTGGTCGACGTGCACGGTGAGGTCGACGGACTGGCCGTCGGCGTCGCGCACGATGTCGACCTTGTCGACCTTGGCGCGTGGCCACCCCTGGTCCGACAGGAACGCGATGATGCGATAGAGGTCTGCCTGGAACTGCCGCGGATTGAAGTAGCGATCCTTGCCGAGAAACGGAATGAGGCCGCCGCTCTCGCGCGTGGCGAGGACGCTCGTGATCTGACTGACGTCCAGACCCGACACACCCTGTATGTCCAGGGTACGGACCTTCAGGCGCTCTTCGCGGCCCGCTGCCGTGTCCTGCCCCCAGACCTGTCCGATGCCGCCGCCGAAGAAGATCGACGCGGCGAGGAGGGCCCGCCCAAGTGCTCGTCCCGTCACGCGTTCCATGTTGCCTGTGACCCGCGGCACAGGACAACGTGAGCCGCAGAGAGAAAAAGAAAGGGCGTCCTCACGGACGCCCCTGTGTGTCTCGATCGCCGACGGCAGTGTCACCGTTACTCGGCGGAACCACCTTCGGGCAGGCGGCCACGGCCTCCACGGCTCGCCCGTCCGCCCTTACGGCCCGCTGCCCTGGCCTCTTCCGAGGTCCATTCGTGCGCCGTCCCTTTCATGTGAGCAGCGCGTCCGCCCTTGCTGGCGATTTCCCGCTGCTTTTCGGGCGACATGGACGCAAAGCCGCGACGTTCCTTGCGGCGGGTTTCGCCCTGCTCGGGGATGTTGGTCTCGTTGTTCATGTTGAAGCCTCCCTCCACGACCACTCATTCGCGGAACCGTCCGCGCGAACCGTGTCGAATGTCAGCCCAACACCTCTACAACAACCGTGCCACTACGGCGCCAGTCGGCCCGCCGAAAACGGCACTGGTTGGGCGAACTATCCGACGATAGCCGGGCCGAGGTTACCAACGGATGAGCCGTGTCGTCAAACCCAACAGTAGTAATTACATGGCCGTTTCTTTTTGCTCAGGTAGCCCGCCCGGCACCAGCAACGCCGACAGGAGCGCAATGACGGAGACCACGGCACCGAGGACGAAGGCCCGGTGCAGCCCTTCTGCGAGCGCCGCCGGAGTGCTGCCCGACGCGGGGATGGCCGCGGTGACGACCGCCCCCATCATGGCGACGCCGATCGCGCCGCCGATGCTGCGCGTGAACTGGCCGAGTGAGGTCGCCACGCCCAGACGCTCACGGGGCACGGCGCCCTGCACCGCCAGAAGCAGCGAGAGCATCGTCATCCCCATCCCGATGCCCATCAGACCGAGGTCGAGGTGCATCCGCCACATCGGAATGCCGGGGTGCACGCGTGCCAGGCCGAGGAAGCCGACCGCCACGCAACTCAGCCCGCCGAGGATGAATGGCCGGAATCCGATGCGCGGGAGCATCCGGCCGGTGACGATGGACATGCTGACCCAGCCGAGCAGGAGCGGTGTGAGCACGCTGCCGGCTTCGCGGGCCGACCGTCCGAGGGCGGCCTGCACGTAGAGCGGCACGAACGCCAGGGCGCCGAAGATCGCGATGCCGAGCAGGGTGCCGCTCACGGTCGTCGTCGCCACCATGCGCTGGCCGAGCAGCGACAGCGGCAGGATCGGCTGCGGCGTGCGACGCTCCATCAGCACGAAGATGACGCCGACGACGACCGCCACGGCATAGAGCGCCTGCACCGTCCCGGTGCCCAGCGTGGCATCGGTGACGCCCGTCTGGTTGAGCGCGAGCATCAGCGCCGACACCGACGTGATCAGCAGGCCTGCGCCGACGTAGTCGATGACCGCTTCACCCGCCGGCAGGCGGTCGATGAGGAAGCGGCCGACCAGGAACGCGGCCACCGCGCCGAACGGCAGGTTCATGAAGAAGATCCAGCGCCACGACGCGCCCTCGGTGAGCAGGGCGCCGACCAGGGGACCAAGGATCGAGGCGACACCCCACACGCCGGCAAACAAGGCCTGCGCCTTGGCCCGCTCCTCGAGCGAGAACATGTCGCCGAGGATCACCATCCCGAGTGGCAGCAGGCCGCCGGCGCCGATGCCCTGCAGGGCGCGAAACAGAATCAGCTGCGTCATCGACGTCGCGATGCCGCACAGCATCGACCCGAGCAGGAACAAGCCGATGGCGACCAGGTACGGGCGGCGCCGGCCGTAGACGTCGGCCAGTCGTCCCCAGACCGGGGTCGTCACCGTGGACGTCAGCATGTAGCCCGAGAACACCCAGCTGTAGTGGGCGAGGCCGCCGAACTGCTGGACCACGGTCGGCATCGCCGTCGCGACGATGGTGGCCTCGATGGCGGCCAGGAAGCTGCCGCCGAGCACGCCGAGGGTGACCAGGATCCGTTGCGACGAACGCACGCGCGCGAAGAAGGACATGTTTGCTCTGATACGATCGCCTGCATGCGATTGGTGCAGTGCGTGAAGCTGGGACGGGAGTTGCCGGGACTCGAGGAGGCGCCGTGGCCCGGACCGCTCGGACAACGTATCTACGATACCGTGTCCCAGGAAGCCTGGGAGATGTGGGAAGAGCGGATGAAGATGATCCTGAACGAGTACCGGCTCATGCCGTGGCAGAAGGATGCCCAGGATCTGGTAGCCAAGCACATGGAGGAGTACTTCTTCGGCGAGAACGCGGCGCTCCCGCCCGGGTACACCCCGGACCGACAGGCGTAACGCCTCAGCCGCCGGCGCGCACGACGAGTCGGCGCCCCGCCTCGTGCAGCGCCTCCACGACATCCCCGGGGTGTGGCGCTTCGGCCACGACGTAGCCGGGCCCCCCGCCCCCCGACACGCGCGGCTCACCGCCGGGCACGGCGGTCACGTGCACGCCGGTCACGTGCGGAAGCGTACGCACGTCCTCGACTCCGTCGACGGCCTGCCACTGGCCGCCGGGGGAGGCCGCCAGTTGCAGGACGCCCCGCGCCACCGCCTCGTGGCCGAAGCCCTCGAGTGACCGTCCGAGGGCATGCGCGATCAGCACGTCCTCGAGACCGACTCGCGCGCCCTCGGGATCGATCACCGGGATGGCTCGCGCGCCGGCGCCGGCGATCGGCCGCGGCGACACGCCCGGGACCACGATCTGGTCGCCGTCCACGCGACACCAGGCGTGAACCGGGCCGTGATGCAGGCCGAGCGCAAGGGCCGCCCTGGCGATGTGACCCGCGAGCACCTGCTGACGAGACGATGGGAGCCGGGCCGGCGTGACGATGATGTCGGTCTCGAAGCGCGGACCGTCGCGGGGACCAGGCTTCTCGAACAGCGCGAACACCCGGAGCGCCCCCAGTTCGAGCACGCCCTCGAGCGCAAACTCCCGCCCCGGGATGAAGCCCTCGACCAGCAGCATCGGCGGCTCGATAGCGGCGCGGTC
>DATJTM010000511.1:0-4423 GCA_035503395.1 Luteitalea sp. | reverse complement strand
CACCTCACCGTCGCCGAGAACATCCTGCTCGGGCGTGAACCGCGGCAGGGTGGCCGCTACGACCGCGCTGCCGCTCACGCCGAAGCGACGCGCGTGCTGGCGCCGTTCCACCATCCCGAACTGCATCCCGACCGACGTGCCGCCGACCTGCCGATTGCGGCCCGTCAGGTCGTCGAGATCTGTCGCGCCGTGTCGGCCGACGCGCGGGTCGTGCTGATGGACGAGCCGACGAGCAGCCTGCCGCGCGAGGACGTCGCGCGCCTGTTCGACCTGGTCCGTCGCTTGCGCAACGACGGGGTGGCGGTGGTGTACATCAGCCACTTCCTCGAAGAAGTGCGTGAACTGGCCGACGACCTGAGCGTGCTGCGTGATGGCCGCACCGTGTGGACCGGCGAGGTCACTGCGCTCGACGATGCGGGGATCATCGGGCACATGGTCGGGCGCGACGTCGCGGAGCTGTTCCCGACGCGCCGCGGTGGCCCGTCGACCGACGTGCGCCTGGCGGCCGACGGGATCAGCGTGCACGGCAAGGTCAGGGGCGCGTCGCTGCGCGTGCGGGCCGGCGAAATTCTCGGCATCGCCGGCCTCGTCGGCGCCGGCCGCACCGAGCTGCTGCGCGGGCTGATGGGCCTGGAGACACGAGCCGTATCAGGGCGGCTGGCCGTCGACGGTCACGACGTGGCCGTTGCCGAACGCGCCCCGTGGACCCGCCTGGCCGCCGGCCTCGGCTACCTCAGTGAGGACCGCAAGGGCGAAGGGCTGACGCTGCCGATGTCGCTGGCCGACAACATGACCTGCACGCGCTACGGCACCGTGAGCCGCCGTGGCGTCATCGACCCGCGCGCCCAGCAGGCCGCGGGGCAGACGTGGCTCGAGCGCCTGCGGGTCAAGGCGCGGACCCCCTTGCAGGCCGTACGCACGCTGTCGGGCGGCAACCAACAGAAAGTGGCGCTGGGACGGCTGCTGCATCAGGACGCGACGACGTGGCTGCTCGACGAGCCGACGCGTGGCGTCGATGTCGGCAGCAAGGTGCAGCTGTATGAAGCGATCACGGGCGCGGCCGACCAGGGACGCGCGGTCGTCATCGTGAGCTCCTACCTGCCGGAACTGTTCGGCCTCTGCGATTCGCTCGCGGTGATGTGTCGTGGCCAGCTGACGGCGACCCGTCCGCTCGCCGAGTGGACGCCGGAATCCGTCATGGCGGCCGCGATCGGGAACGCATGAGAATTTCAGATTTTCAGACGTTCACAATTGCACGGACGACAAAAGCGCCTGGAAGGTTGGCGGTGGTGATGAAATTCTGAAATTCCCGCAATTATGAAATTGTAGACTTACCTGTGCCGCCCATGTCTCCCTCCCTCCGCGCCCGCCTCTCTGCGTTGGCACCCGTCTTCGGGTTGCTCGCGGTGATTGCCATCTTCGCGCTGCTCAGCGACAGCCCCGCGCAGTACCTGTCGCCGCGTAACCTGCGCATCGTCTTCGCGCAGACCGTGATCGTCGCGCTCGGCGCGATCGGGATGACGTTCATCATCATCGGCGGCGGCATCGATCTGGCGGTGGGGTCGACGATCGCGCTGGCCGGCGTGGTGACGGCGCTGGGACTGCGCGACGGCTACCCGCCGATGGCGGCGGTGCTGGCGGGCGTGATCACTGGCGGTGTGGTGGGGCTGGTCAACGGGCTCGCCATCACGCGCCTCAAGGTGCTGCCGTTCATCGCCACGCTCGGCATGCTGGGGGTGGCCCGCGGCGTCGCCAAGTGGCTCGCCGATCAGCAGACGGTCAACGCCCCGGCCACGTGGGTCAACGAACTGGCCGTGACGTTCCCGACGCCGTCGTGGCTGCTCGTCGCGCCAGGCGTGTGGGTGAGCCTGGCGTTGGCGCTGGTGGCCACGTTCGTCCTGCAGCGGACCGTGTTTGGTCGGCGGGTCTTCGCGATCGGCAGCAACGAGGATGCGGCGCGCGCCTGCGGCGTGCGCACCGACCGCCTGAAGGTGTGGATGTACGGCCTGGCCGGACTGCTGTTCGGGCTGGCCGGCGTGATGCAGATGTCGCGGCTCCGGCAGGGCGATCCAACCGTCGCGATCGGCACGGAACTCGATGTCATCGCGGCGGTGGTGATTGGTGGAGGCAGCCTGTCCGGCGGTGAGGGCACCATCGCCGGATCGCTGATCGGCGCACTGGTGATGGCGTTCCTGCGCAACGGCAGCCAGCAGATGGGATGGCCGAACTACGTACAGGAGATCATCATCGGCATCATCATTGTGCTGGCTGTGGCTGCGGACCGGGCGCGGCGCGCCAAGAGCGCGTAGGGCTCAGATCTGCGAGATCGGCTGCGGCGCGAGGTACGTTGCCGTCGAGCCCGACATGATCGCCGCGTCCTTGTATTCCTCTTTCTGCGACAGCACCTTCCAGTCGGGATCGTTGCGGAACGCGTTCCACTGCGTTTCGCGCTCGGCCATGCTCGCGTACGTCAGCATGTATTCGAACTGCGGCAGGCGGACGCCGAACACCGTCTGACCGAAGAAGACGGGACGGAAGCCGACCTTCCGGAACACGGCGAGTTCGCCGCCGCTGTCGAACATCTCGATCTTTTTCAGGCTGGCGGCTTCGCTGGGGCCTTCGTAGCGTCGCAGCTCGAAGATGCGGGGCTTGCTCGTGTCGGGCACGTCGAGCGTCGGCATGCCGGTGAAGGCCTGCAGCAGCGAGCTCTCGATCCGGTCGAAGACGGGACGGTCGGCGGGCGCGTTGAAGAACGGCGCGGCGACCTTCGTGTATTCCGCGTCGACGGCCAGACGGCTCCACAGCGTCGCGGCGGACTCGGCGTTGGGGTGCGGGATGAGGACGACGGCGGTGGGCGGCTCGCCGACGGTCACGTCGAAGACGCCGACCGGGCCGAGGCCGAGCCGACCGAGGGCCGGTACCAGGGCATCGCGGAGGTAGGCCCTCGTCGTGTCGCGCATCGTCCCCACACGGACGCGGTAGCGGCGCAGTTCGTACCACTGGCGCGTGGCCGGTTTCGTCTGCGCGGCAGCCCCGCCGCTGCTGAGGGTCAGTGCGGCCGCAGGTGTGGTGGAGAGGAAGTCTCGTCGGGTCATCGCGGCTACAGGGTATAGCGAGGAGCGACGAACCGTCCGACAAGTCGGACGGCGACGAGTCGATGGCCGTTGGGAACCCGACCAGCATCTGCAGGTGTAGCGGCCGGACCTTGTCCGGCCGACAGCCCATCACTGACCGCCGGACAAAGTCCGGCGGCTACGTACCTTCGTGGTGAACTCGTCCGACGGCCGGAGGCCTAGTGACGGAGGCCGGAGGTGTGAGGTGCAACCGTGGGCCGGCTTGGGACAAGCGGCCCTACCAGCTTCACCCGGAAACTCCGTTACAATCCGCCGCACGCCAATGCCCGAGGTGCTGCGCGACGTATGGTCGTGTCGTGTCCACGGACGCCGGCCAGGAACGACCATGCGACGACTCGTCACGCTCCTCTGTCTCGGCCTGTTGACCGCGGCCTGTGGCGGCGGTACCACGCAGGATCCGGCGGCGCCGCGCACGCTGCGCTTTGCCGTGATCCCCAAGGCCCTCGACATCCCGGTGTTCAACTACGCCCGCATCGGCGCCGAACGCAAGGCGCGCGAGATCGGCAACATCGAAGTCATCTGGCGCGCGCCCGAGTCGGCCGACCAGCTGCGCCAGCGCGAGATCCTCGAATCGTTCATCTCGCAGCGCGTCGATGGCATTGCCATCTCGTGCACCAACGGCGACTTCCTGGCGCCGGTGATCGACAAGGCGATCGCCGCCGGCATCCCGGTGATCACCTGGGACGCCGACGCGCCGAAGTCGCAGCGCATCGCGTACTACGGCGTCGACGATTTCAAGGCCGGACAGCGCCTCGCCACCGAAGCGGTGACCGCGCTCGGCGGCAAGGGCAAGATCGCGCTGATGACGAGCCTCGGCTCGTACAACCTCCAGCGCCGCCTCGACGGTGTCAACGATGTGCTCAAGCAGCACGCCGGCATCACCATCGTCGAGACCTACGACGTCAAGGAAGACATCGTCCGCGCCGGCGAGGTGATCGCGACCGCGACCAATCGCTATCCCGACCTCGACGCATGGATCTCGGTCGGCGGCTGGCCGATCATGACCCGCAATGCGCTCGAGCCGGTCGACACCGCGCGCACCCGGGTGTTCAGTTTCGACACGATCCCGCCGGCCCCCGAGTTGCTCAAGGCCGGCAAGGTGCACACGCTCGTCGGGCAGAAGTACTTCGGCTGGGGCAGCGAAGCCGTAAGGCTGCTCAGCGAGATCAAGGCCGGCAAGATGCCGACTGAGAAGATCATCGACTCCGGCACCGACGTGGTGAACCGCGAGAACGTCGACGCCTACCTCGTCGAGTGGAACAAGCTCGAAAAAGGCCAATAGGTAGGGA
>DATJTM010000510.1:0-5024 GCA_035503395.1 Luteitalea sp. | reverse complement strand
CGTTCGTCGTTCGTCGTTGCTGCTGAGGCCCCTACAATTGCGCGGTGCGGGTCGCGCTGATCTCCCTTGTCGTACTCGTCGCGCTGGCGCTCGCCGGCTGGGGCCTGCTCTCGCACAGCCGCTACGGCCGGACGATGTCGCTGCTCGTGCGCATGGGACGCGTGCCTGGGCCGATTGCCGCGCACGTCGCGGGATGGCAGTCGATGACGGTGACGCGCGAGACGTTGTCGTTCACCGCGCGTGGCGGTCCGCGGGTGGCGCGCCTGTATCGACCCGCCATCGTGCGTACGCGGCCGCTGCTCCTCACCGGCGGCGTCCATGCCCTCGGCATCGACGAACCCCGCCTGATCGCATTCGCCGAGCAGCTCGCGATCTCGGGCACACCGGTGATCACGCCGTCACTGCCTGACCTGAAGGAATACCTGGTCACGACGCGGCTCACGGACGACATCGAGGACGCGGCGCTCGCCGTCCTCGCGTCGACGCGCGTGCCGCAGGACGAGGATCGCCGCATCGGCCTGCTCGGCATCTCGTTCGCCGGCGGCCTCTCGATCATCGCGGCCGGCCGCGACACGCTCCGCGACCGCGTCGCCTTCGTGTTCTCGGTCGGCGGCCATGCGCGTCTGCCCGGTGTGATGCGATATCTCTGCACCGGCGTACAGCCTGACGGCCGACGGCATCGCCCGCACGACTACGGCAGCGTCATCCTGCTGACCAACATCGCCGACGATGTGGTGCCGACGGAGCAGGTGGCACCGCTGCGCGCCGCGGTGCACCAGTTCCTGCACGCCTCGCACGTCGACATGTTCGACAAGCCCACCGCCGCCCGAGAGTTCGCGCACGCGCGCACGATGGAGACGTCGCTACCGCCCGAAGCCCGCAGCCTGATGCACCTGGTCAACGAGCGCGACGTGCCCGGTCTCGGCGCCCATCTGCTGCCGTATCTCGATCGCTGGGGCCAGGACGCCGCGCTGTCGCCGGCGCTCTCCCCCGCGCCGCACGCCCCCGTCTTCGTGCTGCACGCGGCAGGCGACGATGTGATTCCCGACAGCGAAGCCGAGGCGCTGGGGTCGTACCTGCGCTCGAAGGGCACGCCGGTGCGCGTGCACGTCACCTCGATGATGAGCCACGCCGAAGTGGCGCGCACACCGTCAGCCGGCGAACTCGTGGCGCTCGTGCGGCTATGGGCTGAATTGCCTTGGTAGGTTCCGCCGTTGTCAGCGCGTGCGTTTGCGCGCGCGCGGCGGTCTCGCGGGTCCACGCGCCGCCTCCCGCAGCGTGATCTTCTTCGTGCGCGGCTTGCCGCCGCGCGTGCGCTTGACGTGCGATGGCGTCGGCGCGTGGCCGATCTTGAGGCCGGTCTGCGGCTCGGTGTGCTTGCGGACGGTCGGCTTGGCGTCGGTCGGCGGCAGGCCGGCGTCGACACGCAGCTGCGCGACTTCGTTCGGGCGCAGTTCACGGTACATGCCGGGCTTCAGGCGTCGATCAGTGAGTGAGCCGATCTTGGTCCGCGCCAGCGTGATGACCGGCATGCCCACCGCCTGACACATGCGGCGTACCTGACGGTTCCGGCCCTCGTGGATCACGAGTTCGAGCAGCGACTGCTCGCCCGACTTCTTCGTGAAGCTCTCGATGACGCGCACCTTGGCGCGCGCCGTGCGACGTCCATCCAGCGGCACGCCGGTTTCGAGCCGTCTCACCATCTCGGTCGTCGGTACGCCGAAGACGCGCACTTCGTACGTGCGCGGCACCTCGTGGCGCGGATGCGTGAGGCGATCCGCGAGGTCGCCGTCGTTGGTGAGGAGAATCAGGCCTTCGGAGTCGAAATCGAGCCGGCCAACCGGGTAGAGTCCCTGCCCGTCCTGGCCGAGCAATGTCAGCACCGTTGGACGGTGCTGCGGATCCGAACGCGTCGTGACGTAGTGCACCGGCTTGTACAGCAGGATGTACCGGCGCGGCACCTCGGTGTGGATGCGACGGCCATCCACTTCGATGCGATCGGCATTCGGGTCGGCCTTGACACCGAGTTCGCGCATCACCTCGCCGTTGACCTTGATGCGCCCTTCCGCGATCAGGGTCTCGGCGACGCGCCGCGACGCGACGCCGGCGGCCGAGAGAATCTTCTGCACGCGCTCCTGAGCCATGGCGGTCGCTCAGCGCTCCTCGTCGGATGTGTCAGCGTTCACTGACTCATCGTCAACGGTCACGGCCGCGTCCGCGGCGTCGTTGGCGTCGACCGACGGTTCGAGCATGCGCTCTGCGGTCGCCTCGGCCCCGGTCTCGGCCAGTGCCTCGTCGGCCTGGACTGCGGCTGGCTCGCTGCCATCACCGTCATCGAATAGCGACGCCTCGACCGGGCCGTCGAACGGCAACGAGACGCCATCACCTTCGTCCACCGGCGACGGCAGATCGAAACCGAGCGCTTCCGACATGTCCTCGACCTTCGGTAGGTCCGACAGGTCGCGCAGGCCGAACTTGTCGAGAAACTCGCGGGTCGTGCCGTACATGAACGGACGGCCGACGACCTGCTTGCGGCCGACGATCTTCACGAGCTTGCGATCGAGCAGCGTATTGAGCACGCCGGTCGTGGCGCTCACGCCGCGGATCTCGGCGATCTCTCCCGACGTCACCGGCTGCTTGTAGGCGATGACCGCGAGCGTCTCGAGCGCCTGCACCGACAGCTTCGACGTCGTGCGCTCCTTGAACAGGCGGCGCACCCACTCGTACAGCTCGGGGCGCGTGACGATCTGGAAGCCGCCCGCGACCTCGACCAGTTGCAGCCCGTCGGACCGGGCGTAGCTCTCGCGCACTTCCACGAGCGCCGCCTCGATGTCCTCCTTCGTCTGATCCTCGAGGACACGCTGCATCACCTTCACCGTCATCGGTTCGGGCGACGCGAAGATCAGCGCCTCCACCACCGGCTTGAGCGGATGTGGCGCGCGCGGCGCGTCGGCGACTTCAGACGGATCGAACAGCTCGGGATCGCCGAGTTCCGCGAGACCCACGGTCTCATCGTCGACCTCGACCGCCGCCTCCGCTGCATCCTCGCCATCAGCGGCCGCGACGTCGTCGACGGCCTTCTCGGCGACCGACTCTTCGGCCGGCAGGTCGGCCTCGACGGGGGCGGTGTCGTCGTCGACCGACGCGGCGACGGGCTCGTCAGCCGGCGCGGCGGACTTCTGGCGTCCCTTGCCGCGCTTGCTGCCCTTGGCCGGCGCCGGAGCGTCGACCGACGTGTCGGGCGTGTCCTGCGTGTCGCCCGCCGTCTCGTCGACCGTCAGGTCGGGGGTCTGCTCGTCGCTCATGACTGCGATCCGGGCGTGCCTTGCGGCCGCGCGTGGTGAGAGGGCTCGTGGTACTCGATCGGGCGCGGCGCTTCGGCCGGCCGATCGCGCTTGTACACGCGAATCGGGCCGCCGGCACCGGTCTGGAACACCCGTAGCACCTTCAAGCGAATCATCTCGAGGATGGCCAGGAAGGTGACGATGAGATCGGCGCGCTGCGCCACATCGTCGAACAGGTCTTCGAAGCCCATGGCCTCGACGCCGGTCAGTCGCACCGACAGCTGCTCGATGCGCTGCTCGATGGACATCTGCTCCATCGGCAGGTACATCGCCGGCCGCTGCTTGGCACGCTCGACGACGGCCTTGAAGGCCGTCATCAGGCTGAAGAGATCGACCTCGAGTTCGGGTTCCTTGTCGAGCCCTTCGCCGGCGAGCGAGGCAATCCGCTCGTCGGGCCGGCCCCATTGCGCACTGCGCACGGTCTCGCGATCGTGCAGCAGTTCGGCCGCCGCCTTGAACTTCTGGTGCTCGATCAGGCGACGCACGAGCGCCTCGCGCGGATCCTCTTCGGGATCTTCCTGCTCGGGCGCCGGCCGCGGCAGCAGGCTGCGCGACTTGATGTGAATCAGCGTCGCCGCCATCACGAGGAAGTCCCCGGCGACGTCGAGCTGCAGTTCGTCCATGATCGCGATGTACTCAAGGTACTGCTTCGTGATCAGGGCGATCGGAATGTCGTAGATGTCGAGTTCGTGCTTCTTGATCAGGTGCAGGAGGAGATCGAGCGGCCCCTCGAACACCTCGAGCTTCACCGGGAAGCGCTCCAGCCCGGACTCGAATCCGTCGACGCCCGTCGAGACGGGAGCGGTCCTGAACTCGTTCGGGACGTCCGCGCCTGGCGCGGGCGTGCCTACGGCCTGCCCGCCAGTCGGGGGGCTGGCGCTACCTGGTTGCGTCTTGGGATTCGCCATCAGTACGCCAGGTGCAGCGCCTCGCGCACGCGCTGCATCGTCTCGACGGCGATGGCGCGCGCCTTGCGCGACCCTTCGTGAATGATCTCGCGCACGCGTTCGGGATGCGCCTCGAGCGCCGCTCGCCGTTCACGCAGCGGCTCGAGCGTCGCGTTGACGGCCTTGGCGAGCTTCTTCTTCACTTCGACGTCGCCGACGCGGCCTTCGCGATAGCGCGTCTTGAGGTCCTCGACTTCGGCGACGTCGGGATTGAACGCGTCGTGGTAGATGAAGACCGGGTTGCCCTCGACCGTGCCCGGGATGTCGGCCCGCACCCGCTTCGGGTCCGTGTACATCTGCCGGACCTTGGCTTCGACGTCGGCCACCGAATCCGACAGGTCGATGGTGTTGCCGTAGCTCTTGCTCATCTTCCGGTTGTCGAGGCCGGGCAACCGCGGGAAGTTGGTGAGCAGCGCCTGCGGCTCGACGAAGATCTGGCCGTGCATGTGATGCACCCGCCGCACGACCTCGCGCGACAACTCGAGGTGCGCGACCTGGTCTTCACCCACCGGCACGAAGTGCGCGTCGTAGATGATGACGTCGGCCGTCTGCAGCAGCGGATAGCCGAGGAACCCGTACGTCGTCAGGTCCTTCTCGGTGAGCTGCTCCTGGATCTCCTTGTACGTCGGTACCCGCTCCAGCCAGGGGATCGGGATCATCATCGACAGCAACAGGTGCAGTTCGGCGTGCTCGGGGACGAGCGACTGCACGAAAATCGTCGACCGCTCGGGGT
>DATJTM010000509.1:0-2007 GCA_035503395.1 Luteitalea sp. | reverse complement strand
GGTGAACAGGTCGTAGAAGACGGTTTCGCGCGGCGTCAGTCGAAGGCGCACCGGCTCAGACTAGGGGGAAGGTGAACGCCAGACGAACAGTGGGCGTCAGAACAGTGGCGCGGGCTGCAGCGTGCGCAACGCCAGCCGCTCCGCCACCTCACGCCACAGGTCGGCATAGGCAGCCGATGCGGGGCTACGGGGGGCGATCGCCCCGACCGGTCGCCGCCGCTGGCCCATCCGCTCGACCGTCGCGCTGTTCGGGATCACGGCGGTCGCGACGTCGGCGTACCGGCCCTGCAACAGCGCGACCACGTCGCGGTGCAACGCGCGGCGCCGGTCGACCATCGACAGGAACGCGACGACCGCTGCCGAGCTCTCGTACTTGGCGACCAGGTCGATCACCTGGTCGAGGGTGCGAAGCGACAGCGGTGACGGCACGATCGGGGCGAGCACGAGGTCGGCGGCGCGCACGATGTTCGCCGACAGCAGCGTCAGGCCGGGCGGTGAGTCGAGGACGACGACGTCGAAGTCGTCGCGCAGCCCGCCCAGCACCTTGACCACCCGGTCCTCGCTGCGTTTCGTGTCCGCGAGGTCGAGGTCGGTGGCGACGTACGACGCCTCGGCGGGCAACAGGTCGAGATGCTCGTCGGGCGTGGCGCGGATCGCCTTGGTCGCTTCACTCTTGCCTTGCAACAGCCTGCGGCTGCCGCCCTTGACTTTGGCCTTGCCGCGCAGCAGGAACGTCGCCGCAGACTGCGGGTCAAGGTCCCACAGCAAGGTGCGATGCCCGTCCTGCGACGCCAGCCAGGCGAGGTTGACAGCGGCGGCGGTCTTGCCCACCCCGCCCTTGACGGCGTAGCTCGCGATCACCTTCACGCGCCGCATCCTGGCAGCCGAAAGTGAACGAGCGCACTCAGCGTGCGTCGAAGCCGCGCACCAGCAGTGTGGTGAGCTCGCCGACGACGACCGCCCGTGGCACGTCGTTGTGGTCCAGCCACCAGTCGCCGGCCGCTTGCACCATGCCGGCGATGCCGTGTGCCCAGACCTTTGCGCGTTCCGGCGTCACGTCGCCGAGGGTCGGCTCCGCCTGGATGCCGGCGGCGAGTTCGTCCCCGAATCGACGGACAAATCCCGCTACCTCGCCGCGGACATCGGGTTCCTCGAGCGCCGCGCGGTGGACGAGGAACCGATAGACCTGCGGCTGCGCCTCGATCGCCGCCAGATAGGCGTCCACGGTGGCCCGAGTCCGCGCCTCGAGGCCGCCGCGGGTCAGCAAGGCGGTGCGCAGTTGCTCCAGCAGCGTCTCGATGTGTCGCGCGGCGAGCGCGCGGTAGAGACCGCCCTTGTCCCCGAAGTGGCGGTAGAGGATCGGCTTGGTGATGCCCGCCTCGGCGGCGATGGTGTTCATCGAGGCGCTCGGCCCGTCGCGTTGCACCACCCGGTCGGTGGCGTCGAGCAGTTGCTCTCGGCGTTCTGTCGTGACACCCGGGCCCGGCACGCCGTCACGGTACGACCTTTCCGCTGTTGTCAGACGGCGGCGTCGCTATAGCGACGTGTGCGTCTGACAACAGCGCACTTGACAGGTGTTACCGACGGTAACAGTATGGGATGACGCCGTCGTCCCGAGGAGATTTGCCATGCCGGAGTTCTCGCTGGATCTGACCGAGGACCAGCTGACCTTGCAGAAGTGGCTGCACGACTTCGCCTCCGAGGTCATCCGACCGGCCGCCCACGAGTGGGACGAGCGAGAAGAGACGCCGTGGCCGATCATCAAGGAAGCCGCCAAGGTCGGCATCTATTCGCTCGACTTCATGGCTCAGCAGTGGTTCGACGACACCGGTCTCGGCATGGTTATCGCGCAAGAAGAACTCTTCTGGGGAGATGCCGGCATCGGCCTTGCGCTGATGGGCACCGGTCTCGCAGCCGCGGCCATCAGTGCAAACGGCACGAACGAGCAGATCGGCGAGTTCATCCCCGACATGTACGGCACGCCCGAGGAGCCGCGACTCGGCTCCT
>DATJTM010000508.1:0-5107 GCA_035503395.1 Luteitalea sp. | reverse complement strand
AGCAGGCCGTCGTGTCGGTTGGCATTCCCACTGACGACGATCCGATTGACCGGCCTGTCATGCCCGGGTGGGAAGTGCCCCTGGCAAAGTTCTTCGATCGACGTGGCTGGCATGCTCCACCCGCCGTGTATGCGTACGACTTCGGCGACGACTGGCAACACGTGCTCGTACACGAAGGGTTCGAGTCTGCCGATGACAACCACACCTATCCGCGTTGTGTCGCCGGCGAAGGCCGGTGTCCGCCCGAGGACTGTGGCGGTATCCACGGCTATGCCGAGTTCCTTCGGATCATCGCTGATCCCGATCATGAGGAGCACGAGTCGACCGTTCAGTGGGCCGGTGGCGATTTCGATCCGGAGGCGTTCGATCCGACTGCAGTGAAGTTCGAGGAGCCGAAGAAGCGATGGAAGAAGGCGTTTGGGGGCCGGCCATGACGGGACAGTACAGTGAAAGATCCAGCGCGCAGGCCGCGTTCAGGGAGCATGGAGGCCACCGACACCCTCACGCCGCGTGCACGAGGTAGTGTCGAAAATCGTCCCTGACACCCAGCCAATATCCCAAGTCATTCCTCTTCAATCGTTTAGCCTTCAGGTCGCGGGCTGGATTGGCACCGCCGGAACGCTCTGCATTAGCGCCGATCTCGAAAGAATCTTGAAAGTTTGTGCGTGAGCCGCGCGCAGGTTCCGTATGAGCTGGAAGGTAGGGCGCATTCCCCGAACGCGCCGTCTGGGGACCGGCGTCGGTTAGGTAGGGCGCGCTTGCCGAGCGCGCCTACCTGGTTGGGTTCGTAGCCGCCGGACTTGTCCGGCGGTCAGTGATCTTCCCGGCAGATCGATCCGCGGTCGTCTGCGACGCTGCCGTTACCGCGAATCCCAAGCCCCGCTCCAGCTTCGCGGCCGCAACCTGCAGGTTCGCCAGAGTCTGTTGTCGTACCGCTCTGTCGTGGTGATCGACGGATGCCCCAGCAGGTCACGCACCTGGGCCAGCGGCACCCGTGCTCCACCATGCGCGAGGCGTACTCGTGCCGCAGGTCGTGCCACCGCAGGTTGATGCGCCGGAAGGTCTCCTGCGACTCGTCGGACAGCCCCTGGTAGTTCAGGCGCGGATTCCACCTCGGCGTGTGACTGTGCGCCTTCAGCACGATGGACTGCCACATCCGGTGGAAGAAGCGATGGGGCTCGCCGAGCTCCTCGCTGAACACGCGCGTCTCGAGCGGCTTCGGATTGCCTTCGACGTCACGCCGCAGCCACGTCAGCACGTCACGCAGCCGCGTCGTCGAGACCGGCACCAACCCATTTCCGGCTCTTGGTCGTTCCGCCGCGCAACGTGATCAGCCCGCGTTCGAGATCGATGTCAGCAAAACGCAAAGACAGCATCTCCCCCGCGCGCATGCCGGTGTCGATCGCCGCGATGAGCAGCGCCTGGATGTGCCGCGGCGCGTGCGCGAGCAGTGCCGCTTCCTCGTGCTCATCGATCCGCCGTCGTCGCTTATGTCTTCCTTGAACTTCTTGATCAGCGTCTCCGACCCACGTCGGAACGGCGTGTGGTCGATGTACTCGCGACCGACCGTCCAGTTGAACATGTGCCGGGGCAGGTCGATGATCTTGTTGACACGACTCGCCGACAGCACGCGGACGGCACGCCGATGAATCGTGCGCGGCTTGCGCAGATCGGCGATGAAGTCCTGCAGGTCGGCGCTGCGGATGTCGACGAGGGCGCGATTGCCGAACCGCTCCAGGTACGGCTTCACCGACCAGTCGTACTCCTTGGCGAGCGTGAGCCGCTTCGGACCACGTGCCGCTTGCGATACCCTTCGCGAGCTCGCGGAACGCATGGGCCCCGTCTTCGGCACGGCGAGCCCGCGCGCGTCGAACGTGCCCGCGCGGATCGCCATCCGCAGCTCGTCGAGCACGGCGCCGGCCTCGGCCTTGGACCGCACCTCGCGGTTCGCCCACTTGCTCAGGCTCACGCGGACGCCGCGGAAGCTGCCCCACCACGGGCGCTCGCAGCGATCGCGGTTGCGGCCCTTGTGCTCGCACAGCTTGTACAGACCCAGCAGGCGTCGAGGGGCTCGTGCACGTGCTGGCGAACGAACTTCGCGGCCGGAACATCGCGGTGAACGCCGTCGCACCAGGGCCGGTGGCGACGGACCTCTTTCTCGGAGGCAAGGCCGAGGCCCAGATCGAGCAGATGCGGAAGCTGCCACCGTTGGAGCATCTCGGTCAACCTGACGACATCGCGAACGTCGTCTCGTTTCTCGCCGGACCGGACGGCGCATGAGTCGCCGCCCAGGTGCTCCGCGCCAATGGCGGCTTCGCCTGAGAGACGAGTTGCCTTACACACTCGCGGCGACGACCGCACCCTTGTCGCGAACACGCGCGGGAGCGCGTCGACGGATCGTGTCGCGCCCGCCCCGCGCATCGTCACGATGAGGCTGCCGCCGCTTGACAGGTACGAAGACGGCGCATACGATGTCGGCTCTCCCAAATACTAGGTCGCATTGCCGTTTCAGCATGTGTCATCGACGGTCGCACACCGTCGGACTGTTTCCCGTCTGGAGAACGTCGATGAAACCGATTGACCGCCGCCTCACGCATGGTGAGTTGCAGCACCTCGATGGCCTAATTACCGTTCTTCAAGAAGAGGACCGGAGGCTCGACGCGTCGATCGTCCAGCAGGACAGCTGCTGCTGCGCGATTACGCAAGCCGCGCACGGGCGCTTCGAGATTTCCGCGCGCGACAGGGATCTGCTCCAGCAGATCGCGACGCTGGAGTCGCAGCTCGAGTCGATGCCGACACTCGGACAACTCGTCGAGCTGCGAGGCCAGCTGCTTCGTCAGTCGCGGGGTGGTCAGTAGGCGACGGCATCGGGCAGCTCCTGGCTGCGGCGTTGCTGGCGCTGGTGTTCGTCGCGAGCATCGTGAACCAGTTTCCGATCCGCCGTTGGCAGCGATGGGTCTCGCGGTGGGATCAGTTCACGGTCCTGCCGCACTGGACATTCTTCGCCCCCAACCCGGGCTACACGGGAACTCACCTGGTCTATCGGGACCGCGACGATCACGGTTGGAGCTCGTGGACGGACGTGCCGTTGCCAGGGCCCAGCGGTTGGCGTGGGCTCTGGAATCCCGGCCGCTTCGAGCGCAAGGCGGTGCAGGACCTGTTCGGAGGGCTCGCCCGTAGCGTCCGACACATCCAGGATCCCCGCGTACTCGAACTGACGACATGCCACCTGGCGCTGCTCACCTGGGTGGACGCGCAGCCGGCCCTGGTCGCCAGCCCCACGGCGCGCCAGTTCGCGATCGTCGAGACGATGGGGCACGGTGCCAACCGTTCCGTTCGTCCGGTGTTCGTCTCGAGAGTCTTCGGCCGTGGTGACCGCTGAACTCGCGTTGTCGGTGGCGTTCCGCGCGTCCTGTGCCGCGCTGGCCATTGGCTTCATCGAGCAGCGGGTCGTGTTCAGGCGGGCTTTCGGTCCCACGGGACCGTTCTCGCCGTCCGTGGCTGATGTCTTCGGCCGGCCCGGTTGGCAGCGTCGTCTTCTAGATCCGCGGTTTCAGTACGTCCTGGTCGCCGGAGCCGCAGCCGCGGCGACAGGCGTCGCCGCCGGGCCGTTCTCGGTGTTGGGGCGTGTCGCCACCGCCGTGCTGGTGCTCTGCACCGCGATGACGAAGTGGCGGCGCCCCGTCTCGAGCGACGGGGCCGAACAGATGGCCGTGCTCACCGTGCTGGCGACCGGTCTGACGATGGTGCCGGGCATGGGCCCGGGGGCTGTGAGCCTCGCGGTCTATTTCATCGGAGGACAGCTCATCCTGAGTTACCTGACGTCCGGCGTCGCCAAGGCGGTGTCGCAAACGTGGAGGAACGGCGCGGCCTTGCCGCTGATCATGGGTTCCGAGGCGTATGGCCACCCCTCATTGTCCTCGCTGCTGCAGACGCACTTCTTTCTTTCAAAGGCGCTCACCTGGTTCGTCATCCTCTTCGAATGCGTCTTCGTCGTCGTGCTGTGCGGCCCTCGCGAAGTGACCGTTGCCCTGCTCGCCGTGGGGCTGGGCTTTCACGTCGCGTGTGCCGTTACAATGGGGCTGAACGCGTTCCTGATGGCGTTTCCCGGATCATACCTGTGCGTCGCGTACGTCGCGCAACGGATGTCCGTCTTGTGGTAGCCCGCATCGGCAGGGATCCTGTCTCAGGTACCGAATCTGCGGCGACGCGTGAATGCGCCGCCGCAGATACTCATCGCGCCAGCACGTAGGCCTGGACGCAGCGAGGTGCGGGCGCGGTGGCGCTACGTACCCAGACACAGATCAGCGAGCTCACCAGCCATTCCATAGAGCGGGCTCAAAGACAGGTTCGACAGCAGAATGACCGTCACCGGTCATCGACGAAGCGGAAGAACGTACACGTGTAGCCGGGCTTGTACCGCCCGCCAGAATCGATCGTCGGCCCTTGTAGCTGCTGATGAACCAACCCAACCCGTAGTGATTGGGTTGGCCTGCGCCATTGTCGCCGACTCCACCTCGGCGGCATCTCGTTCGACCTCTACGCCGAACGTTCGGGACTGTCGCTGTCGGCGCCGTGGCAATTGAGACATCAACGCAGCGGTGCGACACGGCTGCGTGGCAACAGGCAATTGTGTTGGTGCGTCGCTCGACCACCCGTCTCGCATTTCTCCCAACGCCGCGGCTGCGTCACCGACGGTCCTCAGCCAGGAGGGACCGATGGAGAAGTCCAGTCAGCGAAGAGCAGTGGCCTTCCCGCTGCGGCAGGCCGACACCGGCGCGCCCGTCGGCGATGTCTGCCGCCATGTCGGCGTCAGCGAAGCGGCCCTGGAAGAAGAATTCGCGCCTCTAGTTTGTCCTCTTCAAGACGGACCCGGACGGCGCCCTAACCCCCGCTGCTCTCCGGTCCCACCCAGAGAGCTCACTCTCCCTCGGGGAAAGATCGCCATCCCTGCGCGCGTTCAACAGGCATGGAGGTCCACGACACCCTCACACCGCATGCACGAGGTAGTGTCGAAAATCGCCCCTGACACCCAGACAGCTCTTCCATAATAAGCGGCACTCCCGTCCTGTTTCGACTGAACGTCGACTCGGCCAGCGGCGGCAGC
>DATJTM010000507.1:0-2384 GCA_035503395.1 Luteitalea sp. | reverse complement strand
TGTGGTCCTCGATCCTTTGGCTGACCGCCGCAGCGGCGACGCTGACTGCGTCCGCCAGACTCGCAAGACCGGACTAACCATGAGTGACCTACTCACCATCGCCGATCGCACCTTCACCTCACGCTTGTTCGTCGGCACCGGCAAGTACCCCTCCCATCCCGTGATGGCCCAGTGCCATGCGGCCTCCGGCGCCGAAGTGGTGACCGTCGCCGTTCGGCGCGTGGATCTGTCGGACAAGAGCGGCAGTTCGCTGATGGACTTCATCGACCCGAAGTTATTCATTCTGCCGAACACCGCGGCGTGCTACACCGCAGCCGATGCAATTCGCACGGCCCGCCTCGGTCGCGAGGCTGGCCTGTCCAACTGGGTGAAGCTCGAGGTGATCGGCGACGAACGGACGCTGTTCCCCGACAACGAGGCGCTCATCGAGGCGACCAAGGTGCTCGTGAAAGAGGGCTTCGTGGTGCTGCCCTATACGACCGACGACCCGATCGTGTGCCGCAAGCTCGAGGACGCCGGCGCTGCCGCGGTGATGCCGCTCGGCGCGCCAATCGGTTCCGGTCTCGGCATCCAGAACCCGAACAACATCGCCATCATCCGTGAGTTCTCGCGAGTGCCGGTCGTGGTCGATGCCGGCGTCGGTACGGCGTCCGATGCCGCCATCGCGATGGAGCTCGGCGCCGATGCGGTGCTGCTGAACACGGCGATTGCCGCCGCCGAGCAGCCGGTGCAGATGGCCGAGGCGATGCGGCATGCCGTGGCGGCGGGGCGGCTGGCGTACCTCGCCGGGCGCATGCCGAAGCGACGCTACGCCTCGGCGAGCAGCCCGCTGAGCGGCACGATCCACGCGTCCCGCGCATAATCGGTCGCGCATGTCCGACGTCCGCTTCGCCCGCACGATCGACAAGGAGCAGCTGGCCCGGCTGAAGGCGGCGCGCGAACAGGCTGACGCCGCGTACAACGCCGCGCTCTCGGCCCTCGACGCGGCGTTGCCCGGGACGGCGACGATGCCGCATCCGTCAGTGGCGCCTGACGAATCGCAGATCAGTCCGCTCAACGAGCGCTACCAGATCGTCGGCGGCGTGCAGCCCCCGGGCGGCCTCAAGGGATTGCTCCTGCGGCCGGTGTGGTCGCTGATCGGCCCAATTCTCGGCCGTCAGGAATCGTTCAACGCGACGCTCGTCGATCACCTGAATCGCAACGTCAAGGCAGCGCGATCGACCCGTGAGAGCCAGGCCGCGCTGGTCGAGACGATGCGAATCGAACTGGAGCGCCTGGCGACGTTCCATTCGGCGCTGATCATCTACCTGCAGCAGGTCACGCCGTACGTCGACAGCAAGGACTACGAGTTCGACGGGCTCGCGGCCCGTCGCGTCGAGGACGTTGGCGAGGCGGTCGAGACGTTGCACCATCGGACCGTCGGGCCTGGTGGGGCCATCAGTGGCGTCGGCGATGAGTTGAACAAGCGGCTCGAGATGCTGGCGGTCCGCGAACAGCGCTACACGGCGCGCGTTGGCGCGCTCAACGCCGCACACGACCAACTGGCGCAGTCGCTGGGCGTCGTCACGCGCGCCACCCAGACACTCAAGCGTGAAGTCGAGCGACTGATGCAAGGTCGCGAACCGGGAACCGGGAACCGGGAACCGGAGGTTGAGCCGCAGGCGCCGGCAGTACCCGCTGGCACGCACGCCGGGCACCTGGACGCACGGCACGAGGGCGTTCGCGCCGACAATTCGTTTGCCGGCGGTGGCATCGAGTCGTTCAAGTACGTCGGCTTCGAGGATCAGTTCCGCGGGTCGGCGACGGCGATCCGCGAGCGGTTGCGCGATTACCTGCCGCTGTTTGCGGGCCAGCGTGACGTGCTCGACATCGGCTGCGGTCGCGGCGAGTTCCTCGAGTTGCTGCATCACCAGGGTGTGACCGCACGCGGCCTCGACATCAACCACGAGATGGTCGAGGAATGCCGGCAGCGCGGTTTCGTGGCCGACGAAGGCGACGCGCTCACCTACCTGCGCGCGCAGGCCGACGACAGCCTTGGCGGTGTGTTCGCGGCGCAGGTCGTCGAACATCTCGAGCCGGACTATCTCGTCGCGATGCTGCAGCGGATGTACGACGTGCTGCAGCCGGGCGGCGTGCTCGCCCTCGAGACCGTCAACGTCGCCTGCTGGTTCGCCTTCTTCCAGAGCTACGTGCGCGACATCACGCACGTGCGACCGCTGCATCCCGACACGCTGGCGTACTTCGTCCGCGCCAGCGGCTTCACGCACGTCGACGTCCAGTTCCGCTCGCCGTATCCCGACGCCCACAAGCTGCAGCACGTGCCTGGGGGCGACGCGATGCATTACGCGCTGAACGCCAACGTGGACAAGTTGAACAGCCTGCTG
>DATJTM010000506.1:0-9322 GCA_035503395.1 Luteitalea sp. | reverse complement strand
GCTGCGAGCATCTGGCTTGGGGAGCGACTCGACGAGAACTACCTGCGCAGCATCGAACAGCGGCTGGTCGATCAGGCCGCGGCAACGGGCATGCTCAGCATGAACGAGTTCGGGGCGCCGAGTCTCCTGAGCATCGAGGTGCCGCTCGTCGAGGCGCCGGTGGCACTCGAGGATGTGGTGCCCGGACACCGCGAACACGTGCCGATCAGCGTGCTCCTCGACGAGCCGCTCGATCTGCTGCGGCAACTGCGGTCAGGGGAACGCGATCGCGTGCTGGTCGCGCTGGAGTCGGCGACGCGCTTCGAGGGCATGCACGTCGCGCAGACGGTGCAGCTGCTGGCGTGGGACGACGTGACGCCGCAGGTGCGTCGGGCCCTCGAGCGGACGGCCGATCGCCACGTGGGCCTGTTGATTGACGCGCTGCTCGACGGTTCGACCGACTTCGCGATCCGTCGGCGTATTCCGCGCGTCCTGATCAGCGCAGCGACACAGCGGACGCTCGACGGGCTGATGCTGGGGCTGGCCGACCCGCGCTTCGAAGTCCGCTACCAGTGCAGCCGCGCGATGGATCGTGTCCTGGTCGCCGAGCCGCTGTTGCGGGTGGACGCGGCGCGCATCTACACGATCGTCGAGCGTGAACTCTCCGTCGCAAGGCCGGTGTGGAACGGGCACCGCTTGCTGGATCAGTTCGAGAGTTCCGACGCGGTGATGTACCTGGACGAGCACCTGCGCGACCGAGCCAATCGCAGCCTCGAGCACGTCTTCTCGTTGCTGGTGACGGTGTTGCCGCGCGAGCCGATGAAGGTGGCGTTCCGGACGATGCACAGCGACGACCCGATGTTGCGGGGCCTGGCGCTGGAATATCTCACCGGCGTCCTGCCGGACTCCGTGCGGGCACGCCTGTGGGACATCCTCGATGCCGGCGACGTCCGTCGCTCCGACGACCAGGGCGCACAGTCGGCGTCGGCCCTCGAGGAACTGCTGCGGTCGCAGGACGGGCTGCTGCAACAGCTGACGCGCCCGGTCACACCGTCCGGCGACGATGCTCGCGGGCAATCCGGCCCGCCACGACCAGCCACGCCACCGTCAGCGCGACGTTGATCCACGAGAAGACACCGATGCCGGCGCCGAGTGACGTGCCGAACTTGACGATGCCGGCCTGCGTGACGTCGCCCAGCCGCATGAAGAACGTGTCGATCGCCGCCTTGGCCTTGTACTTGGCCTCACGCGACGTCGGCAGGAACAGCGCCTGCCGCACCGTGTTCTGCACCGAGTAGTCGACGCTGTTCTCGAGCACCTTCAGGACGCCGACGACCGCCAGCACCGGCGCCACCGCAATCACCGAGTAGTTGACCAGTGCGAGCACCGGCAGGATGAACAACGCGCCGCGGACGCCCATGTAGCGGAGCAGGCGCGACGTGACGAACAACTGCAGCAGCAGGCCGAGCAGGTTCACGCGTCCGAAGAAGGTGCCGTAGAAGGCACCGATGTAGCGCTGCCGTTCGGCGATCTGCCCGTCGCCGGCGAAGTGCGCCATCGCATCGCTGACCACCAGCTTGCTCAGGAGGAATTCGCCCGACGTGTTGACGATGTTGAGGATCACCATCAACGCGGCGATCAGCAACAGGTAGCGGTCGCCCATGACCAGGGCGAAGCCGTTCTTGCCGCCGATTGGGGCGGCGTCCTGCTGCTGCCCGACCGCGTCACTGCGCTGCACCTCGCGGCGGTTGACGACGAAGATCAGGCCGAAGCAGACGAGCAGGATGACGGCGGCGACGAGCATCAGCGTGCTCGGATCCGACGTGGTGCGCTTGACCAGCGCGGCGGCCGCCTCGGCGCCGATCCACGCGCCGAGCGAACTGCCGACACCGATGAACGGGAACAGTCGCCGGCCCTGGCCTTCGGTGTAGAGATCGTTCGTGAACGCCCAGAACTGCGAGATCACGAAGACGTTGTAGATCCCGAGCCAGACATAGAAGACGATGCCCACCTGCGTCCCGGCAGCTCGTGCCCCGGCGAAGAGCAGCAGGTTGACCCCGAAGATCGCGAACGTGATGCCCATCAGGGGCACCCGCGGCACGCGCGACGCAAGCCAGCTGTAGGCGGGCACGACGCCGAGGAGGAGCAACGCCTGCGCGGCCGAGGAGTACGCCTTCACCTCGGCGCCGCCCTCGGTGAGGATGAGGGCTTCGCGCGCCGTCTTGAGCAGGTAGTAGCCGGCCAGCAGCAGGAAGATCGTGACGGCCAACAGCACGACCGAGCCGCCTTCGCCGGCGCGGACGTCGGCGAAGAACGACAGCAGGCGCTCGAGGGTGCTGCGGGGCGCCTCACCGACCGTCCGGAAGTGCGGGAAAGACTGGTGGGATCGGAGTTCCGGGTGGCTGACGAGCGTACGGGGTTCGTTCATCAACGGACCAGGCCGACGGGCGTCCAGTGCTCGCCCTGGCGGCGGAAGTAGAACGCCACCGGCGTCGACCAGTGCCGGTACTCGGGGTGGATGGCGTGCACGCGCGCCGCGACGAACGCGTCGCCGGCGAGTTCGGCCGGCAGCGCCGCCTCGGGCGTGCTGACGTTCACCGGCGCACCGAGCTTGCTGTGCGATCCGTCGCCGTTGTCGAAGCGCTCCCACTGCACCACGTAGTGGGTCGGCGCCGTCGCCGTGCCGGCATCGACGGCCGCATTGGCAAAGCGCAGCTGGCCCCCGGTGAGCGTGGGCGTCACCAGCGGCGTGACCCGTGTGAGCCACGTCTTCGCGATCATGTTGCGCCGCCCGATCAGCGCCTCGAGCACCTGTGTCGCGGCCTGGGGATCGGCGTACTTCCCCTGGTCGACCAGCATCTTCAGCTGCGCGTCGGTGAAGGCGGCCACCCGCCGCGCGCCCCAGAACGCGTCATCGGGTCGCATGTTGAGGAAGGCGGCATTGGGGTACTCGGCCTTCCAGTCGTCGGGGTCGAAACCTTCGGCGAAGAACGGGCCCACCGACGGGTGATAGGGACCGATGGCCCGCCGCGCCCACCCCGGGGCGTAGAAGCCGAAGGTGGTCAGGATGCGCCACGCGGTTGCCCCGTCGATCAGATAGCTGCGGCCCGAACGCGCGGTGTCGGGGCCGGTCGTCCCGCTGCCCATGATCGACCCGAAGTCGAACATGTAGTGACGGATGGCGAGCTGCCCGCCGTCGCCCTCGAGCATGTCGAGCGTGTTGTTGGCACGCGAGTCGTCGTGGTTGACCCACGCGGCGAACACGCGCGCGGCCCGCAGTTCACGTCGATGCTCGTGCGGGTAGATGTCGTTGGGGTCGTCGGCCCGCGTGCCGTAGTAGCGGAACTGGCCGGCCGGCTTGCCGGGCGCGAAGCGACTCGCCAGGGCGCGATAGGTGCCGTCCGGGTTGCGATGGGCACGCCACAACACGCGTGCAAGCGTGTCGGCGGTGAAACGCTGGCGGCGGCCGTCGCGGTCGCGGTACGTCGCCTTCGGATCGATGTTCAGCGTCCGCGGGTCGACGGTGACGATGTAGTTCTCCACCACGTGGAAGCCGAGCGCGTGGTAGAGCAGGGTGCCGATCATCTCGGCGCCGGTCGCGAGATCCGGGTTGTTGGGCGGATCGAATTCCAGCTGATACAGCTGCGCGTCGGGCGCCCCGGTGATGACGGCGCGGAACCCGGGCTGCAGGCCGGTGTTCTTGCCGGCGACGATCGTCCAGCCGGCTGCGGTCAGTTCCTCGAGCGAGTTGGGGCCGCGCACCAGTTCGCTGTCGCTCAACGGCCGATGCGCGATCCGGTTCTTGAACCAGCTCGAGTCCGGGACCTCGTCGAGCGTGTTGACGTTGAGGGCCCGCAGGTCACGCCGATCACCCTTCAGCGTGAAGGTGTTCTCGAGGAAGTCGTAGGACTGGCTGAGCTCCTGCTCCTTCACCCGGCTGGCGTCGGTGACCATGTCGTTGTCGACCCAGAGCGGGTCGTCGGGCGCGAACCGGATGCGACCCGGTTCATCGCCGCGCCACCCGGTCAGCAACAGGAGCGCGGTCAACGAGACGGCAGCGCCCAGCCAGCGGGGCGTGCGACGGCGGTCAGGCAGGGACATGCAGGCTAGAAGCTCGTGGTGAAGCCGAGAATCAGGCGGATCGGATCCTCGCCGCCGAAGACGATGTCGCTGCGCAGCGCGACCGCACTACTGTAGCCGAACCGGAAACCGATACCGTACGCGTCACGAAGGTCGCGGGTACGGAAGTCGGTCCAGTCGGGCGCGACCTGCCCGGCGTCGTAGAACAGCGCCGCCATCAGGAACGGATTGATCTCGTAGCGGTATTCGGCCGACAGCAGCAACAGGCTGCGATCGCGATACCGCTGCCGGTCGTAGCCGCGGAGCAGGCGGGCGCCACCCAGCGTCGGCATCAGGTAGAACGGCACCTGTCCCTCGCCGAGGCCGTCGGTGTGGTCGGCCAGTACCCGCAGCGCGAGCACCCGGCTTTCGTTCCAGAAGGGGATGAACTGCTGCAGGTCGATGCGCGTGCCCGTGAAGCCGTACTGGCCGCCGTCCTGGTCCTGGTAGCGCCGCAGAGACGCCTGGTAGAAGCCCCCGCGGCGGGGGTTGGTGGTGTCGCGGGTGTCGATGATTGCCGCCACCTGCGTCGTGAGGAACGACGGCTGGTCGGAGAGGCCTGGTGCCGTCGCGTCCGTGAACGCCGTGCGGGCGTCCCGGATGCGCCGCGTTTCCGATCCTTCCACGATCTCCGGCGCCAGGTATCCGATCGACGCCGTGCCGGTCAGCCAGCTGGTGATCTTGACGCCGCTCGTGACCTCGAGGGCGCTGGCCGACAGTCCGAACGAGGACCGGTCGGCGACGGCCGTGTCGCCGCCGAGGCCGAAGTAGCGCTGCGCGGCCTCGTGGCGGCGCGTCAGCGTCACCGCGACGAAGCCGGCTTCGCGCGGCAGGATGGGGCGACGGATTTCGACGCTGCCCAGATACGACTGGCGCAGCGAGCCGACCGCACGGGCGGTCACGACACCGAGCGCCGTCGGCTGGCGATACCCACCGCCAAGGGTGAAGCCGTTGCCTTCGCTGACGCCGCCGATCTGCGCGAACCAGCCCTTGGGCGGGTTGAACAGCTTGGGGAAGATCCGCGATTGCTCGACGTAGTTGATTGCCGCTTCCACCTTACCGGGCTTGGGAGCTTCGGCAATCGCCTCGGCCTTGGCGCGTCGGAGCGCCTCGATTTCGGCGGCGCGGGTGTCGGAGGGCGTCTGCGCGGGCGCGGTCGTCGCCAGACACAGGCTGCACGCCAGGGTCCCGAACGCGGCGCGGACCGCGCCGGTCAGGGCCACGGCGCGGCGTGGACGTCGGGAACTGGGGCGACAGTCCGCACAGGACTGGAACCAGGCAGGCGGCATGAAGGCCTCATTAGAGCAGAAGCTGTCGTGGCCTGCCTACTGAGGCGTGACATGACGGACGCGACCGCGCAGATCGATATGTAAATCGGGTGATGTCGCGCAGGCTTGTCACACCATCGTCGCAGGCGTAGGGTGAGTTCAGACAGCGCGGTTCCACCGCTTCACCGATTGCACGGAGGAGAACTGGAGAACATGGCTGAGGGAGATCCACCTTTCCAGGACGGGCACGACAGGCATTAGCTGTACGCCGGTCGGGCCGATGACACCGAGCCGGACTCGTCACCTGCATCGTTCGTATACCGGGATTCAGTCCCGACGGCAGCTGCCGGACACGACACGCGGCATGTGATGCACCGGGAGACTCATCATCGAATCGCAGTCATCTTCGAGGAGTCTATGGATCAGGACAGTCCACCGAACAGGAGAGCCGCGTAGGCCGAAGGCAGCACGCCGACGCCTGCGCGGGAAGGACCTGACGGAACCGCTGGCACGCGCCGCGACACCGAGGCTCAGCCTCATCGGCCACTGCCGATCGCCCATGGCCTGCGCCAGCGGTATCCACGACCGTCCGCATACCTTCCACAAGGAGTCTTGAGACCGGCTGGGCCTGGCGCCATCGTGGCACCGGGCCCTTTCTGCGTCCAGACTCCAACCCACTGCACGACCACAAGACAGTTGTACGTCCGGGCCTGTGGCCCTGCCGACGTTTCGTGCGCCACCTGGCCGAGATGTCGGAAGGCAGCGTCCTTGCAACGGGCCTCGTGCGGCCGGTGCCCGGCTGCGCCATCCGGGCCGATATCCCGTCCCCAGGAGACGTTCATGACGACCACGTACGACCTGCCTCTCATCCCACTGGATTTCCTCGGCTACGCGCCCGCCTCGCTGCCGGTCGACACGCCGATGCCGCTGCTGGCGGCCGACGATGAAGACGCCGACGATGAGGACGAGGAACTCGACGACGAGGACGACGAGGAAGAAGACGAAGACGACGACGAAGAAGACGACGAGGATGAGGACGACGAAGACCTCGACGACGAGGACGAGGAAGACGACGAGGACGAAGAGGAAGAGCTCGAGGCCTAGACCGGACCGTCCCGGACGGCTTGCCGTCCGGGACCTCGGGTGCTGATGCTCAGCCCACGCGACCGAGCGTGCGCTGCAGTGGCAGGGGCAGGCAGGGACGGCGGCTGCGCCGCGTACCAGTCCGCGTACTGGTGCAGTTGCGTCGCCAGCGGCACCCCCGGTTCGTACGGCAGTCGCGCCCGCCTCGGTCAGATCCGCGAAGCAGGGCCTGATGTCGCCAGCCCGGTGCTGATGGGTGGCTTCCGGTTCGCGATCGACATCCAGGGCCCGCGCCATGATGCGCGCCGCATCGTCGACGCTGCGGGAATCGCCGCTCCCTCGCGCAATTGCGCTGGCGTGCGTTAGGCGTCGGCGACGAGGGTGCCGCGGTCATCGACGTCCAAGCCCTCGCCGTAGAGGCTCAGTGCTCGACGCGACCACGACGCGCTAGACGGGACGGTCGATGATCTCGGCCAGTAGCGCCGCCGTGCCGAAGGCGTTGGCCGACGTGTACTCGGCCATGTGTCCCATCGCCAGTCCAACTCGTACGCGCGCGGCGAAGTGGTAGACGGAATTGATGCCCAGAAGGCCCGCCGCACGAGACTCGCGCAGCGCACATCGCCCCTGATCAATTCCACGTCACCGTGGAGATAGGACGGACGCTGACGGCCGACGCCCGCTTGCGGGCTCAAGTCGCCGAACACGCGCAGGTGATGCCCGTGCGCCAGGACTTGGTCGAAGTAGTGCACGCTCAGGCATCATGGCGTCTCATTCGTGAACGTGTGACTCATCCAGGGCCCCGTCGTGAGGGCATCCGCACGTCACGAAGCCGGAACATCGCTTGCAATGCCAGCGTGCGTGATCCCGTGGCCACGATGTGCGGCGCTGAACGACCGCGCGCGACGCGCGTCGAGCCGTTCGTGCTGTTCGTTCCCTCTCCGTGTTCTACCCGGCCGCCTGTCGTTCCCGATGCGGCTCCAAGCTCGCTGACGAGTCGCCCGTGACCCGACCGCTGACCCGCGTCCTGCTGGTCGACCCCGAAATCGCCGAAGACGATCCGCTCGTCAGCGGACTGGAAGATCGCGGCTATGCCGTGCGCCTCGTGCGCGACGGCGCCACGGGTGAAGTGCAGGTCCGCCTCTGGCGTCCCCACATCGTCTGTCTCGAGCTCGTGTTGCCCGACGAGAGCGGGATCGACTGGCTGCGACGCAGCCGCGGCACGCTGCGGCATGCGCCGGTCCTGATCCTCACGCGGCACGCGACCGTGGCCCGTGCCGTCGAAGTGCTGGGCGAGGGTGCGTTCACGCTGCTCGAGAAGCCCGTGGCACTGGCGCCGCTGCTGGTGCACTTCCAACGTGCCCTGGCGCAGCGTGCCGTGGGCCAGGACGATGCCGCGCGCTACGAGACGGAGCCGGGCGTGGAGGCGTACGGGAAGATGGTGTCGCGGTCGCAGGCGATGCGCGACGCCTTCCGCCTCGCCCGGGCGACGGCGCCGACCGACGCCAACGTGCTGATCGTCGGCGAGAACGGCACCGGCAAGGAGCTGATGGCGTCGGCGTTGCACGACCACAGCCTGCGATCGGCGGCGCCGTTCATCCGCCTGAATTGCGCTGCCATTCCTGCCGAACTCCTCGAGTCGGAGTTGTTCGGCCATCGGCGCGGGGCGTTCACGGGCGCCACCGCCGACAAGAAGGGCTTGCTGGAAGCGGCGCAGGGTGGGTCGGTGCTCTTCGACGAGATCGCCGAGATGCCGCTCTCACTGCAGGTGAAGCTGCTGCGGGTGCTGCAGGAACGCGAGTTCCGGCCGGTGGGCAGCACGATCAGCCTGCGGGCCGACGTCAGGATCCTCTGCGCCACCAACGTCGACCCGGAGGACGCCGTGCGGCGTGGGTTGCTGCGCGAAGACCTCTTCTTCCGCCTCAACACGATCGTCCTGAGCCTGCCGGCCCTGCGCGACCGGGAAGGCGACATCCCGCTGCTGGCCGTGCGGTTCATCACGCAGTTCGCGGAGCGGCACCGGCGCCCCGTTCAGGGCATCGAAGCGGCGGCCCTCCGCGTGCTGGAACGCCATCCCTGGCCTGGCAACGTGCGCGAACTCGAGCATGTGGTCGAGCGGGCGGTGATCCTGTGCACCGGCACCGAGATTCGTGTCGAGGACCTGCCGGACGGCGTGCGCGATCCGGCTGCGGTCACGCGATCGACGGGCATGCCGATCGGGCAGTCACTCGAGGAGATCGAGCGGCTGGCGATCCTGCAGACGCTGGAGCGCACGCGCGGGAACAAGCGGGCCGCGGCGGCGATGCTCGGCATCCACCGCCCGACCCTCTACAACAAGCTGCGCAAGTACGGCCTCTGGCGCGCCGAGCCGATCAGCGGCGTCGAGGATCAGGAGTAGCGGTCCGCACCCAAGTGCGGAGCAGTTCTGCGACGCTCCACGCCTGGGAAACGCAACCACGCGGTGCGTACGGCGCCTCGGCGTCGAAGATCTCGCTGATCGAACCGACGCAGCCCTCGTCGAGATGGGCGAGGAACGGCTCGATGAACTGCCGCGCGCTGGCGGGATCGTCGGGATGCCTGGCCAGCCAGGCGTCGACGAACGGCCCGATCAGCCAGCCCCACACCGTGCCCTGGTGATAGGCCGCGTCGCGCGTCCGCAGATCGCCGAAGTACTGGCGCTTGTAGTCCGGATGGTCCTGCGACAGCGAGCGCAGACCGACCGGCGTGAGCAGCTCGCGTCGCGCGACGTCGATGACGGCGTCCCAGTGCTCGCGGGCGAGTACGGGGTGGCGCAGCGAGATGGCGAAGAGCTGATTCGGCCGGCAGGCGGGATCGTCGCCGTCCTCGCCGTCGACGACGTCGAACAGGTGCCCACG
>DATJTM010000505.1:0-4541 GCA_035503395.1 Luteitalea sp. | reverse complement strand
CGAACTTCTGGGCCCGTTTCTCGCGTTCATGCCGTTGGCCACCCCGTGGTGCCGCATCGCGACCGTTGCCATGTTCTGGCTGTTTCACCTCGGCCTGGCGAGCACGATGAACATCGGCCTGTTTCCCGTCTTCTCGATGGTTGGCTGGCTCGCGTTCCTGCCGGCGCGATTCTGGGAGCTCCTCGGGATCGACACCCGGCCGCACATGGCGACCGTCGCAGCCTGGCGGTCGCGCCTCACGTCGGTGGTCGCTGCGGCCTGCCTGCTCTATGTGGTCCTGCTACTCGCCGAGCGTGCCCGCCTGGTGCCGCGTGTCCTGCCCGCTCCGGTCGTGCAGGCAGGCCGCGCGCTACGTCTGCAACAGACGTGGAACATGTTCGCGCCCGACCCCAGTCGAGCCACGGCTCGTTACACAGTCGTACTGTCGATGCGTGACGGCCGTTCGGTCGAGAGGGAGGCCGGGACCGCGTTCCGCTCCCGCTTGTTCTTCGGCTACGCGGTGGGGGAGCGCCGCGACGAGGGCGCACTCGGACAGTCGCTGGACCGATATGTGGCCGGGGTCTGCATTTACACGCCGGACGCCGACCAGGTCGAACTGGTGCAACACACCATCTCCATCACCGAGGCAGGCGGCGAGCCACTGCCGCCTCGCACCATCGTGGCCGCATCGTGCGCCGACGCGCGCGCGGCCGTCGACTGACGGTCAGCGGTGGAAGAACTCGTCGATCAGCTCGCGCACGTGGGCGATCGACTCGGCGCGATTGACCGACGTGCGGAACAGCGAGCCGCCTTCGTAGCCCTTGCTGTACCAGGCGTTCAACGCGCGCAGCTTGTTGACGACCCACCGCTCGCGACCCCGCGCCGGCGCCCGCAGGCCCGCCGTTTCCGCCGCCACGTCGCCTTCGGCAACGGTCGGCGCCGTGTGGCGGAAGCCGTCGGCCTCGTCGACCCGTTCCGACATCAGCAGGTCGATGTACTGCAGCAGGAAGTCGCCACGCATCCGCATCGTGATCGGGCGCGCCTCGCGGCCGGCCGCCAGGTCGGCCGACTGCGCGAGGATCCACGGATTGCGCAGGACACCACGGCCGACCAGCACGCCTTCCGGTCCCACGCGCAAGCGATCGATCACGTGTTCGGGCTCGACACAATCACCACTGCCGAAGACCGGTATCGAGACCTGATCGGCGACGTGCGCGATCAGTGACCAGTCCGAGCTGCCGGTGTAGGCCTGCTTGGCGGTGCGGCCGTGCACCGTGACCGCTGCCGCACCCGCGTCCTCGACCATGCGCGCCAGCATCGGCGCATTGATCTCGTCGTCGTTCCAGCCGGCCCGCATCTTGACCGTCACCGGAATCTTCACGGCCCGCGCCATCGCGCCGACGATCGACGCGGCGTGCCGTGGATCGCGCATCAACGTGCAGCCGGCGTTGTGCTTGGAGATCTTCGGGACCGGGCAGCCCATGTTGATGTCGACGATATCGGCGCCCATGCCTTCGACGATCTGCGCGGCATCCGCCATCTTCACGGGATCGCCGCCGAAGATCTGGATGGAGACGGGACGTTCTTCTTCGGTGTACTCGGCGTACTCGAGGGTCCGATCGATGCCGCGGACGAGACCTTCCGAGCTGACCATCTCGGTGACGACGAGACCACAGCCGCCCTGTCGCTTCACGAGGCGACGGAAGGCGGTGTCGGTCATGCCGGCCATCGGTGCCACGCCGACAGGCGCATCGAGCGCGATGCGGCCGATGCGCGGACCTGCCTGCGGCGTGGCGGTGGGGACGTCCTGGCGGGCGGCCGCCGGAGCGGCGGCCGGCACGGTACTCACTGCGAGGAACCGACCTTCTGCTTCTCGGCCGCCTGCTGCGCCTCGGCTTCCTTCACGGCCTGGGCGGCCTGGGCAACGCCGGACTCGAAGGCGGTCTTCAGCGACGGGCTCTTCCACTCGATGATCGCCTGTGCGCGCAGCCGTTCGAGATACTTCAGCACTTCGCTGGCGCGGCGTCCCTGGAACACGCGATCGGCAATCTGGTCGCGCGCTTCCTCGAAGGTGGCCTGCTTCTTCGGCACGCGCACGTCGAGCTTGAGGAGACGGTAGCCGTTGCCGGCGTCGAGCGGTTCGGAGACTTGGCCGACCTTCAGTCCCGTCAGCACCTTCTGAATGTCCGGGTTGAGTTCATCGACGCCCAGCGGCCCGATGAGGCCGCCGTTGGCCTTCGACGCCGCGTCGGACACCTCGCCGGCCACCGCCGCGAAGTCCTCCTTGAGGACACGCTCGCGAATAGCCACGGCCTTCTCGCGTGCCGCAGTCATCGCGGCCTGCGCCGCCGACGGCCCTTCCGCCGGGGCGGTCTGCGCCGCCCGCACGAAGATCTCGCGCATCGTCACCGACTCGTTGGTGAGGAACTCGGTCTGGTGCTTGTCGTAGTAGGCGCGTGACTCTTCTTCCGAGATGCTGATGCGCGAGAACACGTCCTGCTGCTGGACGCGATTGATCAGCATCTGCTTCTCGAATGCCTTGCGGAGACCGGGGATCGACAGGCCCTCCTGCTTGAGCGCCGCCTGGAACTTCTCCTCGGTATCGAGCTTGTTCTCCTTGCGGATGTTGCCGAGGATCTGGTTGAACTGCTCGTCGCTCATCTTCAAGCCGAGCTCGTGCCCGCGCTGCACCAGCAGCATCTCGTCGATGGCGTTGACGATGACGCGCGGTGTCACCTCGTCGAGCATCTTCCGCAACGCCTGATCGTTGGTCAGATCGGCCGCGGTGACGTTCGGGTTGTTCGCCTTGAGGGCCGTGACCTGGAGCTGCTCGATGTCGGTCTTGGTGAGGATCTCGCCGTTGATCTTGACGAGCACCTGCTCGATCACGTCGGCCCTGACGACCCCCACCGAGACGACGGCCGCCAGGCACGCCGCCCATAGCTTTCGCGCGTTTATTGCCATCATTCCTCTGTCAATGGTACGTCGAGTTGGCCAGTGCCACTGGTTTGACGCCGGAGAGAGGTCGGAGGCTTGAAGGTGATCGCTGTTCCGCCTCTGAACGGCGCTCGAGTCGGATCTGGAACTGCGGAACAAAGTCTGCGCTACCAATGCCTTCCCTCCAAATTCGAGGCTTCACGGCCGGGTCTCGGCAACGGCCGAGGTGGACCGACCCTTGCTTCGTTCGTATCCCCGTTTCCCAGCGTTGTGCTTGGGTGTTCACAAAGGAGAGTGCGATGAAGCTCAAGTTCTTGAGTATGGTCGGCATGGCCGCGATCGGGCTTGCGACGCCGGCGTCGGCCGCGACTCTGAACGTACTTTGGTACGGTCAGAGTGCCACCTACAACACGGCGATGACCGGTTTGGCGGCGGGCGCAGCAAGCTACGACCCCTCGGGTGACGGTTCCAACGATTGGAACCTGACCATCTGGAATCCCGGGGATCCGACGCCGACATTCGGCAACTACGATGTGCTCGTGATCGGTAGCAGCCAGATCTTCGGGCTGGGATTCGATGGCACGCGGTTGCTGGCGGCATCGGACGCGATTGCGGATGCCCGCGGGTCGCGTACCTTCATCAGTGGTCAGGATGCGGACTACCACTACATGGTCAGCCCGGGCCCGGTCGACAACGGCCCGCGCGGGTTCCTGATCAACGCCGTGAACTGGGCGGGCAGCGGCACCGGCCTCGGAATCGTGTCACTCCCCGATGGCTTTTCGGGGTCGGGCAGCCAGTGGTGGTGCAACGCCGGTTCCTTCTTCCAGAGCGAGCTCTGCGGTAGCGTCTCGTACTATCAGGAAGAAGGCGTGGTCATCCCCGCCGCAACGGCGACGTTCCCGATCAACGAAGGCCTGACGACTGCCGGGCTCAGCAACTGGGGGGTTTCGGCGCACCTGGCGCTGGCCAAGACCATCCCCGGCTATCTGAGCATCAACGACTCGGCATCCAATGGTCTGTACTCGGTGACCCTCGTGACCGAGGACGAGGCCGGTGGCTGCACCGACAATTGCGGTGGTGGCAACAACGTGCCGGAGCCGGCCACGCTGGTCCTGCTCACCGTGGCGGCCTTCGTGGGCGTCCGTCGCGCCCGCATCGTCCGCTAGCACGACCCCACCGGCAGGTAGGGCTTCCTATCTGCCGGTCTCTCGTTTGCCGGCGTGTCCCGGCGACCGCCCACCTACAGATCGTCACTCAGTTCACGCAACACACCCGCGACCCGCGCGAACAAGCCGTCGGGCGCCCGTGGGTCTTCCGGCATCGGCTTGAGCACTTCGGCCTTGGTGAACCCGGGCGTGACCTCACCGGCCGTGGCACGGACCGTCCACCACGATGGTCCCCGTGACCCACCCTGCGCGACCGGTCGATGGGTGGTCGGGCCGGACCGCGCGGCAGCACCCGCGCGCGCCGCGGCGTTCGGGCCCAGTCGACCCGGGGGAGCCGGTGGCGCGGGCCGTCCAAGCGTCGGCGCCACCACGGGCGGCGCCAGATCCAGCTTCAGGTGCCCCGGCGGCACGAGACGCAGGTCGACCCGGCGATCGACCACGGACAGTAGCCGCTGCGGG
>DATJTM010000504.1:0-3080 GCA_035503395.1 Luteitalea sp. | reverse complement strand
TCACCGGCGTGCCCAACCGCTTCGCCTACGGCGCCAGCAAGGCCGCCGTCATCGGCATCACCAAGTCGGTGGCCGCCGACTTCGTCGCGCGCGGCATCCGCTGCAACGCCATCTGCCCCGGCACGGTCGAGTCGCCGTCGTTGCGCGATCGCATCCGCGCCCAGGCCGACGCGAACGGCCAGACCGAGGCCGACGTGCTGGCAGCCTTCCAGCAGCGACAGCCGATGGGCCGCCTCGGGCAGCCCGACGAGATCGCGATGCTCGCCGTCTATCTCGCCTCGGACGAGGCCGCGTTCACGACCGGCGCGGTGCACGTCGTCGACGGCGGCTGGACGACGTAGTGGCGTCGCACACCGATCTCGCCGAACTGGCGCGCGAGGCGATGCGGGCGCGCGGCCTCGAGCCCGAGTTCCCGCCCGAGGCCCTCGCGCAGCTCGCGAGACTCGCACCTGAGGTCGACGGTGCTGGTGTCGTCGACCAGCGCGCGCTGCCGTGGTGTTCGATCGACAATGACGATTCCCGCGACCTCGATCAGCTGACCGTTGCCGAGCGACTGGACGACGGACGCACGCGCGTCCTGGTCGCGATTGCCGACGTCGATGCGCTGGTCGCGCGCGGCACGCCGATCGACGACCACGCCCGGCACAACACGACCTCGGTCTACACGCCGACGCGTGTCTTCCCGATGCTGCCCGAGCGGCTCTCCACCGACCTCACGTCGCTCAACGAAGCCGAAGATCGGCTCGCCGTCGTCGTCGCGTTCGTCGTCGGTGACGATGGACGCCCAGGCGACGGCACCGTCTCACGAGCCTTGGTTCGCAACCAGGCCCGCCTGACGTACGACGACGTGGCGGCGTGGCTGGAAGGGACGGGCGAGGCACCGCGAGCGTTGACCGCAGCAGAAGGGCTCGATGAACGGCTTCGGCTGCAGGACGATGCGGCGGGCCGGCTTCGTGAGCGTCGTCGCCAGGACGGCGCGCTCGATCTCGAAGGGACAGATGCACGCGTCGTTGTCAGCGACGGCAAGGTGGTCGGCCTGCAGCCCGACACCAAGAACCGCGCCCGCGCTCTGATCGAGGACTTCATGATCGCGGTCAACGGCGTCACGGCGCGCTGTCTCGAGGAGAGTGGACTGCCGTCGATTCGTCGCGTTGTGCGATCACCACGGCGCTGGGATCGGTTGCAGGCGCTTGCCGTGGAGGCAGGGGAGTCGCTGCCGGATGCACCCGACCCTCGCGCGCTGGGCGCGTTCCTGGCCGGACGCCGCAAGGCCGATCCTGCCGGCTATCGCGACCTGTCGCTCGCCGTCCTCAAGCTGCTCGGGCGCGGCGAATACGTGCTGACGCGGGCGACCGACGAGGGCGTCGGACACTTCGGCCTCGCCGTCGACGAGTACGTGCATTCGACGGCGCCGAATCGTCGCTTCCCCGATCTGATCACGCAGCGGTTGTTGAAGGCGTCGGTCACGGGCAGCGCGTCGCCGTATCCCGACGAAGAACTCGACGCGCTGGCTCGTCACTGCACGATGCAGGAGGACGCCGCCGACAAGGTCGAGCGCCAGATGCGCAAGTCGGCGGCAGCCCTGCTGCTGTCGACACACGTCGGCGAACGGTTCGACGCGATGGTCACCGGTGCGTCCGACAAGGGCGTGTGGGTGCGAACCTTCGCGCCGATCGCCGAAGGACGGGTCGTCCGCGGCGCCAGCGGACTCGACGTCGGCGAGCGCGTCGCGGTCACATTGGTGGCCACGGATGTGGCCAAGGGCTTCATCGATTTCGCACGCGCCTGACACTCACGAACGACGAACGACGAACGACGAACGACGAACGACGAACGACGAACGACGCACTGCCGACGCCCTTGGTGAACGAAGGCCGAAGGCCGAACGACGAAGGCCGACTGTTGTCAGAACATCGTGTTGGTGTTGGCCGTGTCGGCCGGGATGCGCTGCAGCACGTCCCAGTGCTCGACGATCTTGCCGTCGGTGTCGAGGCGGAAGATGTCGATGCCGGCCCAGTCGCCATCGCCGGGCCAGTGCTGGTAACAGTGCAGCACCACGAGATCGTCCTCGGCGATCACGCGCCGGAACTCGACGAGCTTGCCTGGATACTCCCGCGCCATCCGCTCGAAGTACTCGATGAAGGCGTCCTTGCCGTCGGCGACGAGCGGATTGTGTTGCGTGTACGTCTCGCCGACGTAGCGACGCACCGCCTCGGCCGGCTGTCCGTGGTTGAACATCAGGTCGTAGAACGCGGTGACCGCGATCTTGTTGGCCTCGAGACCCATCACGGACTCCTCGCTGTCAGGGCGCGCGCTTGGCTGAACGGCGGCGGTCGTCATCCTCAGTCGGCGGCCGGCGCATGAACGTGATCATCGCGCCGCCGCGGATCGGCACCGGCATCATCGCGAAGTGCGATCGTCCGTGGCGTCCGACCACGGCCCAGCCGGTGGCAATCCCGAGCGCCGCGCCGAAGAGGACGTCGCTCGCGTAGTGCACGTTGTCGTGCAGGCGCGAGGCCGACACGTAGCCCGCGATCAGGAGTGTGGGCAGCGCGGCGCGATAGCCAAGGTGCCGCTCGAGCACCGACGCGGTGGCGAACGTCGTGGCGGCGTGGCCCGACGGGAACGAACAGCACTTGCCAGTCGGCCGATCGCGCTGCGCCGTGATCTTGATGGCGTGCGTGAAGGCCTGCGAGACGGCGACGGCGCGCAGCAGGTCGAGGCCGAGATGCGACACCTTGTTGTCGCGGCCGACGCCAGACACACGAGGCAGGATGAAGCGACCCGCGATCCAGACGCCGGCCGCCGACCCGACCTGCACGAACGGGTTGCCAACCCACTTGCCTGGCGCGAAAACATCACTGACGAAGTCGGAGCCCACCAGTCGCGCGTTCAGGTTGTCGTCGATTGGATGCGCCAGGGCGGCAGCACCGGCGCCGATCGCGAGAATCGCCCACGTCGATCGCCGACGCGGGAAGGCGACGAGGTCCGAGGCCGTGCCCTTGATGAAGCCGCCGACGCTCGTGCCTTCACCGACTGGTGGCGGCGCGGGCTGCTCGGGAGGCGGCGCGGGTTCCTGC
>DATJTM010000503.1:0-9381 GCA_035503395.1 Luteitalea sp. | reverse complement strand
GAGACCGGGCTCGAGGAGGCGGCGCTGCCGCCCGAGTTCAAGGCGATTCCCGCCACGGTGCGCGTCACGCGCGGCGAGGTCGCGGCCCTGCTGGCGTATCGGCTGCCGTCACTGCTGCAGGATGCGGCCCGCGGCACCGTGCTCATCACCGACAGCCGGCGGCACTGGGCGCAGCCGTCCATCCTCCTCGCGGCCCGCGCGGGTGCGATGGAGGTCTATCCGAATCACACCTTCCAGCCTGGTGCCGGCGTGACGCGCGGCGAGTTCGCCTCGATCGTCAATCGCGTGCTCGGGCTCGTGGCCAGCCGTCTTCCGCAAGCCTCACAGGGCTGGCGCGACGCCCGGCTCTCGTTCGTCGACGTGCGGGCGGGCCATACGCTGCACATCGCCGTGTCGCGCGCCGTCGCGAGTGGCGTGCTGCGTCCGCTGGAGGGGCAGACCTTCGGGCTCGGACGGCCGATGTCGGGCAGCGACGCCGTCGAGGCCATCGATCGGCTCGCGCGTTTGGCCGGGCAGGCCGGCCTGGCGCCCGCTGGTGCGCCACGCGGCCACGGCAACCGTCAACGCTGATCACACGTCCGCAGCCTGTGCTTACCTTCGCGAATCAGCTCACGCTCCTGCGCATGCTGCTGATTCCCGTCTTCGCGATCCTGCTCGTCTACGGACATCTTGGCGGGGCGCTCGCGGTGTTCATGGTGGCGGCGCTGACCGATCTGCTCGACGGCTATTTCGCACGTCGATCGGGACCGACGACACTGGGCGCCTGGCTGGATCCGGTCGCCGACAAGCTGTTGTTGCTGACGATGTTCGTGGTGCTGACGCTGCCGCTGCCGCACCTGATGCACCGGATGCCGCTGTGGCTGACGGTGATGATCGCCAGCCGCGACGTCGGCATCTTGCTGACCGTGGCGATCGTCAACCTGGCGCTGGGGCCGCGGACGTTCTATCCGTCGATCTGGGGCAAGCTGGCAACGGCCACCTTCGTCGCGACGGGCGTCGTGACGTTGTGCTTCAACTGGCTGGCCGTGCCGTCGGTGATTCCGAACCTGTTCTTCTGGGCATCGGCCGGCATCACCGTGTTCAGCGCGCTGCACTACCTGCTGACCGCGCAGCGGCCCCGCACCAAGCCGCTGCCGTCGAACTAGGTTCGTAGCCGCCCGACTTGTCGGGCGGTTCCGGTTCGGATCGACAAGTCGGTCCGCTACGAATCGAGCAAGGACGCTTCGTTCGTCGAAGGCCGGAGGCCGACCCACCAAAGCCGGCTCTTACCCCAGCACCTTCTTGCGGAAGTACTCGATCGTCTTGGTGAGGCCTTCCTCGAGCGGCACCTTCGGCTCCCAGCCGAGCAGCGTGCGCGCCTTCGTGATATCCGGCCGCCGCACCTTCGGGTCATCCTCGGGCAGTGGCTTGTAGACCAGCTGACTCGACGACCCGGTCATCCTGATGATCGTCTCGGCGATCTGCTTGATCGTCAGCTCGTGCGGGTTGCCGATGTTGACCGGCTCGTTCGTGTCCGAGTCCAGCAGCCGCAGGATGCCGTCGACCAGATCGGTCACGTAGCAGAAGCTGCGCGTCTGCGAACCGTCGCCGAAAATCGTCACGTCCTCGTTGCGCAGCGCCTGGCTCATGAAGGCCGGCACCGAACGGCCGTCGTTGACGCGCATCCGCGGGCCGTAGGTGTTGAAGATGCGGACGATCTTGGTGTCCACCCCGTGGTAGCGGTGGTACGCCATCGTCATCGCTTCGGCGAAGCGCTTGGCTTCGTCGTACACGCCGCGCGGGCCGACCGGGTTGACGTTGCCCCAGTACGTTTCCTTCTGCGGGTGCTCCAGCGGATCGCCGTAGACCTCGGAGGTCGACGCGATGACGAAGCGCGCCTTCTTCTCCTTGGCGAGCCCCAGCGCCTTGTGCGTACCGAGCGCGCCGACCTTCAGGGTCGGAATCGGCAGCTCGAGGTAGTCGATCGGGCTGGCCGGGCTGGCCCAGTGCAGCACTGCGTCGACCGGACCATCGATGTAGATGTAGTTGGTGACGTCGTGCTTGATGAACGTGAAATCGCGATTGGCCAGGTGCGCGATGTTCGCCGTGTCGCCAGTGAGCAGGTTGTCGATGCCGACGACACTGTAGCCGCGGTCGATCAGGGTTTCGGCGAGGTGCGAGCCGATGAAGCCGGCGGCACCGGTGATGACGACACGGGGCATGGAGTCTTCTCAGTACGCGTGCTTGTGGAAGAACCCCTTGATCACGGTGAGCCACATGATCTTGAGGTCCAGCATGAGCGACCAGTTCTCGATGTAGTACAGGTCGTACTCGATGCGCTTCTCGATGGACGTGTTGCCGCGCCAGCCGTTGACCTGCGCCCAGCCGGTGAGGCCGGCGCGGACCTTGTGGCGGAGCATGTATTGCGGGATGCGCTGCTTGAACTGGTCGACGAAGAAGGGCCGTTCGGGCCGCGGCCCGACCAGCGACATGTCGCCGCGCAGGACGTTCCAGAGCTGCGGCAGCTCGTCCATGTTGCTGCGGCGCAGGAACTGGCCGATCGGCGTACAGCGCGGATCTTCCTCGACCGCCCACACCGGCCCGGAATCGCGCTCCGCGTCGGCGTACATCGACCGGAACTTCCAGACGTAGAACGGCTTGCCGTCCAGTCCCATGCGCTCCTGCCGGAACAGCGCGGCGCCGGGCGAGGTGAGTCGGATGATGAGCGTCAGCACCGCCATCGGGATGCCGAGCACCAGCAGGCTGATGCTGGCCAGCACCACATCCATCGTCCGCTTCAGGACCGCGTTGAGGCCACGCAGCGGAACGTCGTGGATGTTGATGATTGGCAGGCCGTCGAGGTCCTCCAGACGCGCCCGCAGCGAAATGATCTGCAGGAGGTCGGGGACCACGCGGATGTCGACGATCTCGCGATTGGCGTTCTCGACCAGGCCGAGCATCTTGACGTGCTCGTCGAGCGGCAGCGCGATGTAGAGGTGGTCGATCTTCTCGCGCTGGAGGATCTCCGACGTCTCCTCGAGCGTGCCGAGCAGCGGCAGGCCGCGGTAGCCGAGGTGCCCGGCGCCCTCGGCCCGGTCGTCGACGAAGCCGATGACCCGCAGGCCCAGCTCGCGGTGCTCGAGGATGCGATCGACGACGAGGCGGCCGAGGTCGCCGGCCCCGGCGACGAGCACGCGCTTGAGGCCGATGCCGGCGCGCCAGCGCCGCTCCATCCAGTCGCGCACGGCCACGCGGGTGAGAAACGTGAGGCCGACGTTCAGGCACAGGAACAGGCCCCAGACGACCTGACTGACCTCGAACGCGCCGCGGTCCTTCAGCTCGTCGGGGACGTAGTAGGTCTGGACGTAGAGCGTGGTGACGACGCCGAGGACGACGGCCAGCACGCTGCCGACGAGCACGCCGAAGAAGTCGTCGATCCGGGACCGACCGCGTCGCAGCCGATAGATGCCGTGCAGGTGGAAGGCGGTGGGGACCAGCAGGCCGACGAGCGGCGCCAGCCACAGGTACTGGGTGAAGGGCGGGTAGCCCTTGGTGACGGCGATGAGTCCGGATTCGAAGCGGACGCCATACGCGAGCAGGAACGCGAGGATGCCGGCGAGGGCGTCGGCCGCGACGTGCAGGGCGACCAGCAGGCGGTTGTAGCGCCTTACCATCGCACCGCCTCCGGGGCGGCCTCGAGGATGTCGGTCACTTCCTGTGTCAGCTGCTGCACGAATCGCTCGCTCGAAAACCGTTCGGCCTGCACTCGGCAGGTGCCCGGGGCCGGCGGCGCATCGAGCACCCGCCTGATTCCCGCGGCAAACGCGTCCACGCCATCGCCCGTGAGGGCACCGGTCACGCCGTCGACCACTGTCTCGGTCGCGCCGCCCCGACCGAGGGCGACGACCGGCGTGCCACACGCCTGAGCCTCGACCGGCACGAGGCCGAAGTCTTCCTCACCCGGCAGCAACACCACCGAGGCCCGACGGTACGCCGCCCGCACCTCGTCGTCAGGCAGTGCTCCCAGGAACTCGACACCACTGCCGCCCAGACGTTCGAGGGCTCGTGCTTCCGGGCCCTGGCCGATGATCCTCAGGGGAACGCCGGCCTGGCGGCACGCCGCCACGGCGACGTCGACACGCTTGTACGGCACCAGTGCCGAGACCACCAGGGCGTAACCGCCCCGCGGCTCCGAGCCGGGCGTGTAGTACCCCGTGTCTGCCGGCGGGAACACCACGGCCGACCGTCGATTATAGTACCGCTGTATTCTCCGCGCAACATACTGAGAAATCGCCACATAGCGGTCTGGCCTGTGGCTGGTGCGGAGGTCCCAGCGGGCGAAGCGATCGAGCAGCTGCCGCATGACCGCCGACCGCACCCGCCCCACGCGCTCGGGTCCGAAGTAGGCGTCGAACTGATCCCAGGCGTACCGGACCGGTGTGAAGCAATAGCAGAGGTGGCGCACGCCGGGGCGAGTCGGCACCGACTTCACCGCGCAATGGCTGGTCGAGATCACCACGTCCGGCGTTCCGACGTCGAGACCTTCGAGGGCGAGCGGATACAGCGGCAGCAGGTGGCGGTACAGCCGGGCAATCCCGGGTATCTGCTGCAGGAACGACGTCTGCGGGCGGTGCCGCTCGATCGTCGGCGAGACGGTGCCCGGCACGTGCAGCAGGGTGTGCAGCGACGCCTCCGGATAGATCTCGCACAGAGCCTCGAGCACGCGCTCGCCACCCCGCATGCCTGTCAGCCAATCGTGAACGAGGGCGACCTTGGGGCCGGCGCCGAGTGGTTGCGCGGAGACCGGGGCAGGCGCGATCGCGACCATCAGGCGCGACCCATCGTGTCGCGGTAAATCCGCAGGACCGTTTCGGTCGTGCGGGTCCACGAGAAATGGCCGGCGCGAGCCAGGCCCCGTTCGCGCATCTCGGCGCGCAACACGGGGTCGAGCAGCGCCCGCCGCAGGCCGTGAGCGATGGCGGTCGCTTCGCGCGGGTCGACCAGGATGGCGGCGTCGCCCACCACCTCCGGCAGCGATGACACGTTCGAGGTCACCACCGGCGTGCCGCTGGCCATCGCTTCGAGTGGTGGCAGGCCGAACCCCTCATACAGCGACGGGAACGCGAACACGGTGGCCAGCCGGTACAGCGCGGCCAACGTGTCGCCGCCCACGAACCCCAGGAAACGGACGTGCTTGTGAAGCTTGCCGCGGTGCACGGCCCGTCGCAACGTCGGGTACTTGCTGATCTCGTCGCCGATGATGAGCAGCTTGGTATTGGCAAGCTGTCCGCTGCGGACGAGCGCGAAGGCTTCGATCAGCCGCTCGAGGTTCTTGTGCGGCCGAATGTTGCCGACGTAGAGGATGAACGGGTCGTGGAGCTGAAAGCGCTCCTGGACCCGGGCGATCTCCTCGGCGGCGGGCAGCCGGTTGAACCGGTCGTCGATCGCATTGGAGGCCACGGTGATCTTCTCGGCCGGAATGCGGAAGAAGCGCAGGATGTCCCGCTTGGAGGCCTCCGACACGGTCAGCACGTGGTCCGACCGGTGCGTGGCCGACCACATGAACGCCCGGGCATAGGCCGAGGCGAGCCGGTTCGGCAGGTACTGCGGAAACATCAGGTGGATGCAGTCGTGGATCGTCACGACCGACCGGCACGGCAGCACCGGCGGCAGCACGTAGTGCGGCGCATGGAAGAGGTCGACGCGCTCACGCCGCAGGATCGACGGCAGCCCGAACTGTTCGGCGATGGAGTAGTTGCCGGCCGTGCTCACCACGCCGCGGACGTTGGGTCCGAGCGTCGTCGTGAACTCGAGGTCGTCCGGCCGGCTGATCAGGACGTACTCGTTCTCACGATCCAGCTGGGGAATCTGCGTGACGATGTTCCGGACGTAGGTGCCGATGCCGTAGTCGCGCAACTTGCGGATGTCGATCGCGACACGCATGCGCCTCGGAGTCTAGTCCAGCCTCTCGGCAAAGTCAGAAGTCAAAAGTCAAAAGTCGGAAGGAGAAGGTCACAAGTGCCACGGGTGGTTGCTGCCTTCGAACTTTGCCCTTCAGACTTCTGACTTCGAACGTCTCAGGTCTTCCGTCCTGTGATCTGCCTCGCAGCCAGGTACCAGCGCAGCATGCGGGCCCAGCGCGGGTGGTGCTTGCGGTAGAAGGCCAGCTGGCTGTCGCGGTAGCGGCGGTTGGTGACGGCGGGCGCGGTGGCGCGCGAGCGGCCGCGGAGGTGGACCACCTCGACGTCGGGGGCGTACAGGATCGTGAAGCCGGCGCCGCGGAGGGCGGCGCAGAAATCGACGTCCTCGCAGTACATGAAGTAGCGTTCGTCGAGCAGGCCGACCTGTTCGGCCGCACTCCGGCGGACGAGCAGGCAGGCGCCGCTGACCCAGTCGACGGTCTGCCGGCGTTGCAGGTCGGCCGCGATGCGGGTCCGCACGGCGGCCGGGCCACGGGCCAGAAGCCTGGCGCGCACCTTCTGGCGTGGTTCGCCGAGCGGCGAGATCATCCGGCCGAACGAGATCTCCTGACGTCCCTCGCCGTCGATCAGCTTCGGGCCGGCCGCGGCTGCCGTCGGCTCGCTCTCGAGCGCCGCGCACAGCGCTTCGATCTGACCGGCATCGACCAGCGTGTCGCTGTTCAGCAGCAGGACGAGCGCGCCGGTCGAGGCGCGGATCCCGATGTTGTTGGCGGCGGCGAACCCGATGTTCTCGGGCAGGCGCACGAGGGCGAGATCGGGCCAGCGCGTGGCGATCGCGTCGGCCGTGCCGTCCACCGACTGGTTGTCGACGACCACGACGTCCCACGGACGGTCGGGGGGATGCGCGTACACGGACGCCAGGCACGCCAGCGCGTCCTCGCGGGCGTTGAAGGTGACGATGACGATCGACAGCGGCGCGGTCATGTCGCGCGTCCTTCCACGACGTCGCGCAACACCTGCCAGGTCGCGCCGGCCGTCGCCTCCCACCGATAGCGTGCCACGGTCGCATCGCCGGCGGCGATCGCGGCCTGCCGGTCGTCGGGATGGGCCAGCAGCGCGACCAGCGCCTCGCTGACCCCGCCCGCATCGTTGGGCGCGACGTAGCGGGCTCCGTCTCCGTAGACCTCGCGTGCGACCGGCGTGTCCATCACCACCACCGGCACGTGGTGCCGCATCGCCTCGAGCGGCGTGAGTCCGAAGCCTTCGTACGAGGACAGGAATGCGAAGGCGCCGGCTGACGCGTACGCCGCCTCGAGTTCCTGGTCGGACACGTAGGCGCGGAGCGTGAACGCGTCCTGCAGCCCGAGCGAGGCCGCGAGCGTGTCGAAGTCGAGAGACGGGGTCGTGCGGTTGTCACCGATCACTTCGAGCGCGAGATCGGGCACCGCCTGGCGGGCCCGGGCGACGCCTTCCATCAACAGCGGCAGGTGACGGCGTTCGAAGATCGAGCCCACGAACAGAACACGCAGCGGCACCGTCGTCGAGGGCGGCGCGGCGGGCGCGGCGTCCATGTAGTCGACGGCCAGGGGCACGACGCAAACGCGGTCCGGCGGCACGCCGAGGTGGCGCGTGATCTCCGACGCCGAGAAGTGCGTCAGCGTCACCACGCGCGCCGCCTTGCGAGCCGACCAGCGCGCCACGGCCCGCAGACGCACACCGTGACGCCAGGCGTACCACTCGGGATGCGCGGCAAACGACACGTCGTGCATGGCGACGACGAGCGGCACGCGCAGGCGGAGGGGGGCGGTGTAGGCCGGCGCGAACCAGGCGTCGAGCGACTGCGAGGCGATGACGCCGGGCAGGGTCATCTGTTCCCACCATGTGCCGGCGACACCAGGGACGTGGTGCCACTGGAGGCGAGCGCCGGTCCCGGCGGAGAGGAGGCCGGCGGGAGCCGCGCTCTCCGGCGAGCACAGCGTCAGCGTGGCTCCCGCGCACGCCGGATCGCGCTGCCAGCGCTGCAGCAACTCGCGCAGATAGCGGCCGACGCCGGTCGGATGGCCGGCCAGCTCACGCGCGTCGACGCCGATCCGCATCATCGCCGCGCCCGCCTGGCCACCGCCTCGCCATAGCCGTCCCACAGGCGGCGGGCGGAGGCGTGCCACGAAAACCGACGGACCTGCTCGCTGCCGCGGGTCCGCATCGCCGCCAGCGCCTCGGGCGAGGCCCACAGCCGCGCCACTATGGTGGCGAGATCGTCCGGATCGGTGGGGTCGACGTACGCGGCGGCGTCGCCGCCGACTTCCGGCAGTGCTCCGCGTCGTGCTGCCACGACAGGCACGCCGGCCGCCATCGCTTCGACGACCGGTAAGCCGAAGCCTTCATCGAAGGAGGGCAGCACCAACAGGCGAGCCCGGTCGTAGAACGCGCGCCGGTCGGCTTCTTCGAGATAGCCGACGTGCGTGACGAGGCCGCCGAGCGCTGGCGACTGCAGGCGTGCCAGCAGCGGTGCGGCCGATGCCGGCGCCCCGCCAGCGAGGAGGAGCGGGACACGCAGGCCCCGCGCCACGAGCCGTTCCCAGGCGTCGAGCAGGCCGCCGACGTTCTTCCGGGCTTCGAGGGTGCCGACGAAAATCACCGGACCGTCGGCCGGCACGGCGGCGCGTGGCGTCCAGTCGGGTGCACCGTTGTGGCACGTCAGGACGCGTGCCGGAGCGACGCCGAGCCGGGCGACGACCTGTGCAGCCACCGTGTCGGACACGGTCACGACCAGATCGGCGCGCCGCGCGTGCTTGCCGACCAGTTCGGCATAGTCGCGGCGGACCTCGGCCTCGGTCGCATCCGGATGATCGAGGAAGAAGAGATCGTGGATGGTCACGACCTGCGCGGCGCGTGCCGATGGAATGGCGAGCGGGGTGGGCGAGTGCACGACGTCGGCCCGCCCCGCCAGCCACTCGACGGGAGGCCAGCCGAGCCGATGCCAACTCCAGTTCAGGAGCCGCACCGGCAGGCGGGCGTCTCGCGCCGCGATGGCCGGCCCGGGCGCCTGGAGTCGATCCTTCCAGCTGCTCGAGAATACGGTCACGCGGGAGCCCGCAGGCGCGGTGTCGGCGAGCGCCAGCGCGGTGCGATGGACGTATTCGCCGACCCCGGTGCGGGCCCGCAGGGCCGGCCGGTAGTCGAGCAGCGCCTCCACGGGCACGTATGCTAGCGTAAGGCGTTCGGCACTCCGTCGAGCGCCCGGCAGGGCGCCGTGCGGACGGAACGATCCGCCGGGCGCGAGAGGAGCCAGAGTGAAGATTGCGGTTGTGGGAACGGGCTACGTCGGCCTGGTGGTCGGGGCCTGTTTCGCAGAGAACGGCAACGACGTCGTCTGCGTGGACAAGGACGCAGTCAAGGTCAAGGCGCTCAAGCGCGGCAAGATTCCGATCTTCGAGCCCGGTCTCGAGGAAGTCGTCAAGCGCAACACCGCCGAGCGTCG
>DATJTM010000502.1:0-4525 GCA_035503395.1 Luteitalea sp. | reverse complement strand
CGAGCTCGCGCTGGCGGTGTTTCGAGCGCATGAGCAGCAAGCTCGCGACGTTGACGCACGCGATGACGTGGACGAGGGCGACCGCCACACTGAGTGCGAGGAGGACGGGCTTGATGCCGCGGCCGATCACGTCCTGTAAGGGACGCACAGCAATCCTGAGGCCCCGCTGCCCCGCCGACGTCTGGTCCGCCGAGCTGGCCATCACGGCGTCGAGCTCTGCCTGCGCCTGGTCGACGGTCGCTCCCGGCGCCAACCGACCGATCGATACCAGTCCGCGGAACAGGAGACTCGGCGCGAACTGCCGCGGGATCCAGATATCGACCTGATCGGCGACGTGATTGCTCGCCGGCAGCGGCGCGGTGAATCCCTTGCGGAGGATGCCGACAATCCGCGCGTCGACGTTGTTGACGCTGATGCGCCGGCCGACGGCATTCGGGTCACCGCCGAAGCGGCGCTCCCACAGTGCGTGACTGATTACGACGCCCCTGGCCCTGTAGTCGTCCAGGTCCTGTGCCGCGATGACAGGTCGCCCTTGCACCGGCACCGCGCCGAGCAGGTGCATGGCGCCGTCGGTCACGCGGGCCGACGCGACGTGTTCCATTACGCCGTCCACTTCGATGCTGGCGTCACGGCCTTCAATCTGCACCATGTCCGTGATGAGCCCACTGCGCTCGCGAATGTCCGGCGTACCAGTGCCGGCATCGTAGCCAGTGGCCGCAGTTCGCGTGTCGGCCTCGACGGCAACGAGCCGGTGTGCGTCGGGATAAGGCAGCGGGCGCCAGAGCACAGCGTGCGCGACGCTGAAGACGGCCGCGTTCAAACCCACCCCCAGCGCGATCGTCAGCACCACCATCAGCGCATATGCCGGGGCGAGCGATATGACGCGCGCGCCAATGCGGGCATCGCGCAGCAGTGAGCGCAGGCCGGCTCCGGCTCGCGCGTCTCGTACCTGCTCCTTGACGGATTCCACACCGCCCACCACGAAGCCCAATCCGTCCTCTCTCATGGCTGATCGGGCCGCCGGAGCGTCATCTCTCGTATCAGTCACGATCCGCTGCGCAGGACCGACAGAGGCGACGAGCGCGACGCGCGGAGCGCAGGCACCAGGGACGCGGCGACCGCAAGCGACACCACGATGGCCGCCGAGTAGCAATACGGCAGGAGTCCGGTCGCGACACCATCGAAGACACGCCCGAGCACGGCCGCCGCGCCGACTGCGACGATGCCGCCGGCTGCCGCGCCGTACAGTGCCAGTCGCACGCCATCGCTCAGGACGAGCGCCAGCACGTGACGCGCGGACGCCCCAAGCATCATTCGCATCCCGATCTCCAGGGAGCGCTGGCGGACGGCGTAGGCAATCACGCCGTATACGCCGAGCGTCGCCATCAACAGCGCGGCACACGAGAAGAATGTCGCGAGCAGTGAGGCCGAGCGCTCGAGCGTCATCGTCGACAGGATGATCTCCCGCATCGTTGCCACGGCGTGGACCGGCTGCGCAGCGTCGACGTGCCCGACTGCACGGCGAACGTCGTTGACCAGCGACGCGGCGGGACGCGGCGAGCGCACGACGACATACATGCTCTCGACGCGGTACGGGAAGACCACGGCGTAGACTTCCGGCGTCGTCGGCAGGTCCATGCCCTCGTTCTTCACATCGCCGACGATGCCGACGATCTGGAAGCGTGTGCCCTGCAGGCCGTCGAACGTGCCGTACGCGCCGAGGGGATCGCGGTCGCTCCACAAACGTCGGACCGCCGCCTCGTTGACCACGACTGGCACGTCACCCCCTCGGGCATCGCTCTCCGTCAGCAAGCGTCCACGTCGGAGCGGGATCTGCATCACCTGGAAGTATTCGGGGCTCACCGCCATGAGGCGGCTCGTGCGGTGCGCGATGTCGGAGTCGGGCGCCCCTGTCGGATTGATGGCGGTCATGCGGCCCCAACCGGTCAGCGGCATCTGGTTGGCGAACGCAACCCCCTCGACGCCGGGGATGGCCGCAATCGCTTCCACGAGACGTTTCTGGTGCGGAACGCGCCGGTCGGGATCCGAGGCAATGGTCCCGGGGACGCTGAGCACGAACGTCAGGAGATGGTTGGCGTCGAAGCCTGGCGACGAGCGCGCCAGTTGCCTGACGTGCACGATCAGCGTAGCGCTCACCGTCAGCAGACCGAAAGCGAGCGCCACTTCCGCGACGACGAGCACCCGTGAGGCGCGGCTGCTCTCGCGCCCCGCCGAGACGCGTACGCCGTCACCGAGAGCTGCGGCCGGCGCCATGCCTGCCGCCTGACGCAGCGGCGCCAGGCTGGCCAGGATGCCCGCGAGTGCCGCGGCCGCGAGCGCGAAGCCGAGGACGCGCCAGTCGATACCGATGTCCTCGGAGCGCGGCAGGTAGTCGGCGGCGAGCGAGACGACCGCTGGTGTCACCAGCACGCTCAGGCCGATGCCGATCGCCCCGGCGGGGAGCGCGATCAGCACGCCTTCAGCGACGTACTGCAGCGCGAGCCGCCCGCGGCTGGCGCCGAGCGCGACGCGCATCGCCGTTTCCCGAGCCCGCGCCACCGATCGCGACAGCAGCAACCCCGCGGCACTGGCGCAGGAGATCAGGAACAGCAACGCCGCCGCCGCAAACAGCAGCAGGAGCGTTGGACGGACCCGCTCGATGATGGTCTCGTGCAAGTCGCGGACGCGTGCTGTGTACGTCGGCCGGCGCTGCGGGTTCTCCGCAAGGAGTTGCGCGGCCACGCGATCGACGTCGGCCATCGCCGCGGCGATGCTCACGCCGGGTCGGCGCCGCGCGTAGACGTCGTAGCAGCAGCCGTCGCGTTCGGCGACGTCGAGCGGCGTCCAGACATCGGCGCGATTGGCAGCCGCGGTCTCGCCGGTCACAGGCAGGTGGAAGGACGCCGGCATCACTCCAGTGACCGTGTACGGCTGATCGTCGAGGGTGAGCCCTTGCCCGACGATCGCGGGATCGCTGCCGAGGCGCCGCCACAACGCATGCGAGATCACGACGCCGCTGGCGTCGTCGAACCATCGGCCGAGCGCCGGGTCGACTCCGAGCTGGTGCACCAGCGGGATCGTGACCGCCACGCCCTTGACGTGCATCGGCTCGGCGCCGTGCATCAGGTTCTTGCCAGTCTCGCGGAACCAGCCGAACGCGTCGAACGTGGTCGTACGTTGCTGGTACTCCTCGGCGTCGCGATACGACAGCGCCGCTTCCCGCGCGGTGGCGACACGATCCGAATCGAAGAGGCGCACGAACCGGTCACCCGCCCGGTAGCCGAGCGGCTTCAGCATGACGCCGTTGACCACGCTGTAGATTGCCGTTACCGATCCGATCCCGATGGCCAGCGCGAGCGTGGCGAGAAGCGCGATGCCCCTGGCGCCACACCAGGAGCGCCAGGCCTGGGCGAAGGCCAGTCCGAGTCGCTCGAGCCTCGGCAGTCCCCTCGCGTCGCGGTGCAGTTCGCGGGCGGCACTGTGGCCCCCGAGCTGGAGTAGAGCACGACGGCGGGCCTCGTCCGAAGCCATCCCGCGCTCTTCGTTGCGCCGGGTCAGCAGGTCGAGATGTGCGTCGAGTTCCTCGTCCAACTCGGCGTCGAACCGCCGCTTCCGCACGACCGCGAGGAGGCGGGCGATGACCTCTGCGGCGCCCCGCTTCATCGCGCGGCTCCGCCGTTGCGCGTCGCGAGCACGCGACCGATCACCGACGCGAGGCGCGTCCAGTTGCTGGTCTCGGCAGTGAGCGCCTTCTCCCCCGCCCGGGTCAAGGCATAGAACTTCGCGCGCCGGTTGTTCTCGGACGTTCCCCAGGTCGTCTTGATCAGCCGACGCTGCTCCAACCGCACCAGCGAGGCGTAGATGGTGCCCTCGTTCATGGCCAGCTCGTCGCCGCTCGTCTGCTCGAGGCGGCGGGCCACGCCGTACCCGTGCAGCGGCCCCATGGACGACAGGATCTGCAGCACCAGCAGGTCGAGCGTGCCCTTCAGCAGGTCGATTTTGTCAGGCGACACCGGCACTCCTCTGTTAATAGCAGAGGAGAGCATACACGATTCCTATGCGAGTCGCAGAGAAGCCAGTGGAGCCGATGAGGCGCGCTCCGGGAGTACGTCGACCATCGCGTCGCCCAGCGACGATTCAGCGCGAGCGGTGAACCTCTACGCGAGTGGCCGGATCCCACTCGCGTACCGTCGCTGTACCGAGATCAGATACAGCGAAGCCCCAGAGCAACTGAAGTCTTTGAATGTCACGAGTTGGAGCTCACTGAGAGAGGGTGGGCCACCTTCGCCAGCGGCTTCGGCGCCCTCAAGGATTCGTTCCCTACAACCCGCATTCCTCGAGGGTCTGCTCGATCGGATCCGCCAGACCACGCCAGATCCTTTCACTGATTGACCTTCGCCGGGTGGTGGTCGGCCCGCGCGCTACTCTTGCGCGGTTCATACGCTGTACCTGCCTGCGAAGGGCATTGTGCCACCGGCCTCTGAGCACTGATGCTTCATCAGCAGCACGAACACGGGCTGAGGTC
>DATJTM010000501.1:0-4719 GCA_035503395.1 Luteitalea sp. | reverse complement strand
GGCAACGCCAGCGCGCCCCGGGCGTCTTCGTACGCCGCCGCCGCGCGCAGCAATACCGTCTCCCCGAAGGCGGGTCCCGTCAGCTGGAGCCCGACCGGCAAACCATGCTCGTCGAGCCCGCAGGGCACGCTGATCGCCGGCAGCCCCGTGAGGTTGGCGCTCACCGTGAACACGTCCGCCAGGTACATCTGCAGCGGATCCTCGACCTTCTCCCCCAGCTTGAACGCCGTGGTCGGCGCGGTCGGCATCGCAATCACGTCGACGCCGGCCAGCGCCTGTTCGTAGTCGCGCGTGATCAGCGTCCTCACCTGCTGCGCCTTGCGGTAGTACGCGTCGTAATAGCCCGCACTCAGCACATAGGTGCCGAGCAGGATGCGACGCATGACCTCGGGCCCGAAGCCCCCGCTGCGCGTCGACGCGTACATCGAGGTGAGATCGGACTGCCGATCGGTCGGCGCGCGGTACCCGAAGCGGACGCCGTCGAAGCGTGACAGGTTCGAACTCGCTTCTGCCGTCGCCACCAGGTAGTAGGTGGGAATCGCGTGCGCGGCGTGCGGCAGCTCGATGTCCGTGATCGTGGCGCCTCCCGCCGCAAACGTCGCGAGGGCGCGTTCGATGGCGGCGCGGACGCCCGGTTCGACGCCGTCGTTCAGCAGAGCGCGCGGCACGCCGACGCGCAGGCCTGCCATGCTCGCGTGCTCCGGCACCTCGAACGGCGCGGCGGCAACGGTCGTGGCATCGCGCGGATCGGGACCGGCAATCACGCGCAGGACACGTGCCGCTTCCCGGACGCTGCGGGCGAACGGCCCGATCTGATCCAGCGACGAGCCATACGCAATCAGCCCGTAGCGCGAGACGCGCCCGTATGTCGGCTTGATGCCGACGATGCCGCAGAACGACGCTGGCTGGCGAATCGAGCCGCCGGTGTCCGACCCGAGCGCGATTGGCACGACGCCAGCGGCCACGAGTGCGGCCGACCCGCCGCTCGACCCGCCTGGCGTCCGCGTGGCGTCCCACGGATTGGCGACCGGCCCGAACGCGGAGTTCTCGTTGGATGACCCCATCGCGAACTCGTCGCAGTTGGCCTTGGCGACGATGACGGCGCCGGCTGCTTCGAGTCGCTCGACGACCGTCGCGTCGTAGGGCGCGACGAACGACTCCAGGATCTTCGACCCCGCCGTCGTCCGCGTGCCGCGCACACAGATGTTGTCCTTGACGGCGATCGGCACGCCCGCGAGTGGACGCGTGGCGCGATCGGCAGCATCGAGCGCATCGATCGCGGTGGCGCTGGCGCGCGCGCGATCGGGCAGGACACTGAGAACGGCGTTGAGGGAACCGGCCCGCGTCAGGGCGTCCAGCGCCTGCTCGCATGCCGACGACGCAGCAGCGGCCGGGCGAGGCGTCGTCGACGTCATGCGCCGAGCACTCGCGGCACGCGGAACAGGCCCGCCCTGGTGTTGGCGTCGGTGGCGTTGGCCAGCGCGTCGGCGACCGACAGCGACGGCCGCGGCTCGTCCGGCCGCAGATCGCCGGCGCCCTCGACGACGTGCGCGGTCACGGGCACACCCTCGGTCGGGACGGCGCGCAGCCGATCGACGTACTCGAGAATCTGTTCGAGGTCGGACGCGAGCCGGACGCGGAGTTCGTCGTCCAGCCGGAGATGTGCCAGGGTCGCCACGCGCTCGACGTCGGCAGGGCTCAGACGGGCCATGCCGCACATTCTACGAACAGGCCAAGTCGGAAGTCTAAAATCGAAGGCGAAACCAAAGTGCGGCCGTCGGCGCGTCGGCCGTCGGCAGTCGGGCGGGGGCTGGCAGCCTACAATGTCGGCGCCATGGTGCTCCGCGGTCTTCCGTCAGCCGTGTTCGTCGCGTGTTCGGCCGTCCTGCTCCTGCAACCCGCGCCCGTCGCGGCGTGGGGATTCGAGGCCCACAAGTTCATCGCCGAGCGCACGATCGCGATCCTGCCGCCCGGATTGCGCGAGCTGTTCGAGCGCCAGCGGACGTCGTTCGTCGAGCATGCGATCGACCCCGACCTGTGGCGCAACGTCGGCTTCGAGGACGAACCGCCGCGGCACTTCATCGACCTCGACGCGTACGGGGCGGCGCCGTTCTCCGAACTGCCGCGCAGCTACGACGAAGCGGTCGCCAAGTACGGGCCGGAGAAAGTCAATCAGGAGGGCACGCTGCCGTGGCGCGTGTCGGAGATTCACGGACGCCTGCGCCGCTCGTTCGAGCAGCTGGCGCGGCCCGATGGTCCCGGCTATGCCGCGGACAACGCGGTGTTCTTCGCGTCAATCCTGAGCCACTACGTCGGAGACGCGCACGTGCCGTTCCATGCCGTCGTGAACTACGACGGCCAGGTGACCGGGCAGCACGGCCTCCACAGTCGCTTCGAGAGTGAGCTCTTCACGCGGCGACGGGCGATCCTCACCGTGGCGCCGCCAACCGTGCCCGCCGTGACCGACCCGCGCGAAGCGTCGTTTGCGACCCTCATCGAGAGCGCCGCACTCACGGCCAAGGTGCTGGAAGCCGACCGTCAGGCGATCGGCACCGGTGACCTGTACGACGAGGGCTACTTCACGCGCTTTGCCGACGGTGGCGCCGGCCCGATTCTGGACACGCGGGTCAATCAGTCGATCGCGTCGGTGGCCGCGTTCATCGTCAGCGCCTGGGAAGCGGCCGGCAAACCCGATCTCTCGGAGCCGCGGCCACCGCGCGGGCCCCAGCGCAAACGCGCGCCGCGCCCGCCGCAGCCCTGATCGATCAGCGCGTGGGGAAGGTCCGCACGTAGGTGAGGTTCTCGCGCACTTCCAGCCCCGGCAGGGTGGAGGTGGTGCCGTCGGCACGCGTGACCTCGACATCGTAGGTACCGGCAGGCGCGACCAGCAGCTGGTAGCCGTCGCCCGCCGTTCCCTTGGCGACCTCGCCACCGCCCTTGCGGACCAGGCGAGCCGTCCAGCGCACCGGGCCCGCTTCACGGGCGCCCTGCTGCCGGATCTGTAGCGCCCCCCAGCCCTTCTCGAAGTTCAGCACCTCGAGATGCCGCTGCTGTTCGCCGGGATAGTCGGCGAGCAGTCGCAGCGTCGTCCACACGATGCCGCCGACCTTGCCGTCCGCCTGCTGCAGCAACTGGATGTCGTACTGACCGGCTGGAAGCGTCAGCTTCCGTTCACCCGATGCGAGGGCAGCCGGGCGACCGTTCGTGCGGCTGCCGGCGGGGAAGACCGTGACGGTCGTGTCACCGGTCACCTCGGTGGCGCCGCGGAAGACGCGAACGTCCAGCGACAGGGGCGAGCCGGCCTGGATGCCGACCGACAGTCCGAACCACAGCAGAAACAGCGCCGTCATGCCGATAGGGTACACATACCGGTCAAGTGCAAAGTCCGAAGTCAGAAGGGTGAAGTCAAAAGGGACGTGAAGAGGCCGGGATCACGCGGTGCGGCGTCGCCAGGTGAACGGCACGCCGGGTGCTATCGTAGGGTTCAGTAGCGAAACTTCGATGTTCGACGTGTATTTGATCCCGATCGGCGGAGGGCGGCTCGAGCCCTACTGCGAGCCGGCTGAAGACCACGAGCCGGTCGACCCGGGCGTCGAGCGAGGCTTCTTCCGCCGGTTGTCGGATCGCTTCCGCGACATGCTGCACGAGGCGGAGCAGGACCGCCGGCGCCGGGCGCGTGGCGAGGAACTGCCCGACCCCGGCACGATGCTCGGCCGGGCGCGCAGCCGCACCATGCGGAGCATCGCCGAGCACATCAACGAGCAGCGCCTCCTCTGGCACCTGCGCAAGGTGCCGGCCGCCACGCTTCACCATCCCGACGATGTGACGCCGGAGCAGGCGCTCCAGGTGATGCGGACGTCGCTGCGGAAGGACGGCGATCGGCACCTCCTGTGGCTGGTCATCACGACGGTCCTGTTCATCGCGTCTGGTGCCCTGGCCATCGTGCCTGGTCCGAACGTGCTGGCGTATTTCCTGGGCTTCTTCGTGGTGGCGCGATACCTCTCGTGGCGCGGGGCGCGTCACGGCCTGCGCGAGGTCTCGTGGCAGATGACGGCCAGCGCGCCGCTGTCGGAACTGCGCGGTGCGCTGCACCTCTCGAACGAGGCACGGGAGCCGATCGTCCTCGATATCGCCGCCCGGCTCTGCCTCGAAGATCTGCCGTTGTTCGTCGCGCGGATGGTGCCCGAGCCGCTCGGCACGAGGTAGACGGACGGTCCGCCCGGCCGTCGAGCGACCGCATGCTACACTCCGCCTGCCTTGACGCTGCGTGAGCTTGCCGATCGCCTCGGCTGTCGACTCGAGGGCGATGGCGACCTGCCGATCGCACGCGTGACGTCCCTCGAAGCGGCCGGTCCCGGCGACGTCGCGTTCTTCTCCAACCCGAAGTATCTCGGTGCGCTGGCCAGGACGCAGGCGTCGGCGGTCATCGCTGCCGACGGCATGCCGGTCCCAGGCGCCGCGCTGCGCACGCCCCAGCCGTACGCCGCCTTCGCGCGGGCGCTGTCGATCCTGCATCCACAGCCAGCGCCGCCACCAGGCATCCATCCCACCGCCGTCGTCGATCCGTCGGCCGTCGTCGGGCCCGACGTGTCGATTGGACCTTACGCGTGTGTAGGGGCGGGAGCGGTGTTGGGCGCGCGTGTGGTGCTGCGCGCTCACGTCGCCGTCGGCGATGGCGCCGTCGTCGGCGACGACTGTCTCCTCCATCCCTTCGTCAGC
>DATJTM010000500.1:0-14375 GCA_035503395.1 Luteitalea sp. | reverse complement strand
CGCGGCGTGAGCGTGGCATCGCCTGACGGCAATCAACCCTGAGCGGTTCGAAACGCTGCTTGAACGGTCCGATCCCCGTCCTGGCCGGATTGACGTTTGGAAAGTTCGACGTAAAAGCGCGTTCTACAGAGTGTGCGTTATTTCTAGCGCGAGCATGGCTGGGAGGCCGGGATCGAACCCACGTCCCCCCTACTGCCACCTGTTAGGAGGCAGCGACTTCAGCTGTGGCCCACGGGAGCTCCAAATCCAGCGGGTTGCGGGCCCCCGCAACCAAAACAATTTGGACCAAGAGGTCGCCTGTTTCCGGCGACCTCTTGCTGTCTCTGGCGGCACTCAGCGTGCCGGCCAACTCCCCCACCAGCATCATCTTGAGGCTGCCTCCGTCTGGCTCCAGACGGATGCTCTTGATGAGCTCCCGGAACGAGACCCGCGGCGACTCCCGGCTGCGAAGCGCACGACTTCGAGACGCCGTTCGAGCATGACGTGGAGCCGGAGCGGCCGCGGCTGGCAGTCGCTGGCACCCTCCGGCGACGCACGCCAGCGCATGCCGCGGTCCCGAGCTGCATGCCGGACCACGACGCTTTGTCAACACGTCACCCGCCGCGCGCGGTCGCTGACGCTCGCCAGGCTACGACCGGCCGTCGACGTCGAGCGACCAGTAGCCGCCGGCGTCGCGGACCCCGGTTCGCAGGTTCGCGCGGGTACGCGCGCCGAGCAGCGTGCTGAGGTCGTCGAGCAACTGCGGGTGATCGCTGAAGTAGCTGTGACCGACGAGGCTCGTATCGACCGAGCTCGCGTCGATCGTCTCGATGCCTTCCGCGACGAACGGTCCGCCGGCACGAATGTGTCCGATGCGCTCGGCCGCGTGCAGCAGCGATGAAAGGCGCAGCGCGAGGTCCCCCCGCGATGCATAGAGCGTCATGCGGCCGCCTGCCATCTCGCGAAGTCGTGGGAGCTTCTGCCGGAACAGCGGCACGTAGACGTCCGCGGCCACGAACACCGCCTCGCCTGGCTCGAACGTCGGCGGACGATGGTCGGCCAGCGCGAGCGTGAGGACGCGGTTGCCCATGCTGTGCGCGAGCAGGTGGACGTCGTCCCAGGGGCCGTCCGCCAGCATCGCGAGCAGCCGCGCAAGCGGTTCCGCCGACGTGATCGCACGCTCCTCGTCCGCGGCATACGCGAACGTCCGCCCCGCCGATGCCCAGCTGAACAGTACGACAATGCCGTCGAACCCTGAATCGAACGCGATCTGTGCCGCGCGCCGCGCGGCCTGCTCGAACGTCACGTTGTAGCCGTGCACGAACACAAGGACGTCGAGCGCCTGTGCGCTCGCGGCGCCCTCGAGCCGCGTTGCAAATTCGTGCGGCTCGAGCCGTTCGAGCGAGCGCACGATGACGTGCCGATCGGAGCGTTCGTCGTCGCTCCACGGCGCCCACCAGCGCGGTGTCTCGACGCGGCCGCGACGGTGCTCGACGGGAATCGTGACGTGGGCGAGGCCGAACGACGTGTGTTCGGCAAGGTTGCCGCTGTAGGCGTCGACGCCGGAGATGGCTGCGTCGGGAATACTTCGGTTGGTGGCAAAGAACACCGGCACGACCCGGTGGTCAGGCTTCCGGGAGACCGTGCGCGCCAATGCTTCGCTGCCGGCGCGTGTCGCGTCGTTCGCGCTCGCCACCCCGGCAGCGTCAAGCGTTGCGACCTGGCTGCGCACGCGAGCGTCATCACGGCCGGGCGCTGCGCGCTCCATCAGCGTCCGGACGAAGGACTCCGCCGGTGTGTCGAGCACGAGGTCGAGCAGGTCGTCGAGCGCGAGCGCGATCTCGTCCGGCGAGCGCGCCCCCGCCATCGACTGCGCGATCGTCGCCAGGCGGGCCGTGAGCGCGTCGCTCCTCGCGGGGAGGCGGAGCTCGATACCGTCCCAGTTGTCGAGCAGCGTGGACACGAGCGCGAGTTGCGCGAGGAGCTCATGCATCAGACTCAGCCTCCGACGAGCACAAACGGCGCCCAGTGCAACGGATCCGCGAACGGGCGGTGTTCGGGTGGGTATGCGCGCAGGCGTGTGCGCAGGCGCGCTGCGACGGCGGCGACGCGCGGCTGCGCCTCGCGCATCGGTTCAAGCCAGTCCATCAGCGTGCGCACGTCGAACGTACGCAACGCGTGCTGCCCGCGGCGCAAGGCCTCGGCGTGCGACACGTCTGACGTCGCGAGCGCCTGATAGTAGCCCGCCACGACGAGCGCGGCCGCCACGTCCTCGACCGGCCACAGCGTGGCCACCACGCTGCGAACGCCATGCTCGACCAGCGCCGTTGGAAAGCCGATGGCCTCGTCCGGCAGCGCGGTGACGCGGGCCACCGCCGTCTCGCATGCCGAGAGGACGACGCGGGAAGGCGCGTGCCGGGACAGTACCGGCAGCCACTGCGCGAGCGTGAGCGAGCTGCCGTCCGCGAGCAGCAGCCGCGACGCGAACGCGTCGTCGAGGTCGAACTGCGCATGCGCGCACACCTGGAGCCAGTCGCAATGCTCGAGTGCGGCGAGCACGGCCGTGGCTGTGGCCTGATTTCCTTGCAGCACGCGCCATGGGGTGTTCGGCGTGGCGCGGCGGATCCACTCGGATTCGAGCTCGGCGCCGGGCAGATCGCCGGTTGGATCGACGACGAGCACCGCGTCCCTGCCTTCTCCGGCACGAATCGCCGCTATGGCGCGCAGCGACGGCGCGTAGCGGATCGAATGGGTCGTCGCGGTATCACCATCGGTCGCGTACGCCACGGCAGCGTGGAACGGGAACACGGACGAGCCGCCCTGCGGAAGCCATACGAGCTCCGCGTCGTCGGCGACGCCGAGCGCACGCAGCTTCGCGAGTACGGGCACCCAGACCATGCGACGCAGCGTGTCGCAGGTCTGGGCGATCGTTTGCTGCCATCCCTGCGGATCGCCGATGCGCCTGGCGTACGCCAGCAGCCATCCGCCGAGTGCGGCAGGGTCGTGGCCACGTTGCAGGGCCATCATCTCGTCGCGGCCGAAGTCTTGCAGCGCCACGATCTCGCAGCGCAGGCCCGCCGCGTCGTGAACGACGATGACGACCGCGCCCCCGCCGGACGCGAACACCGGCAGCAGGACCGCCCCGCCTGCGGGGACGCATGCGGCGAGCGTGGACTCCGTCAACGCCGGCGCCTCGGGGCGCCACAGTCGCGAGCGACCGCGTTCGAGCAATGCGACTGCCTCGAACGCCTCGCCGCGCCGGATCGCGCACCAGGCCGCCAGCGCTGCCGTATCGCCCAGCGCGAAGAGCGCCTCGCGGCGACCAGGGAGCGACGTCGCACGGGCAAGCCCACGCTCGCGATCGGCCAGGGCGACGTCAAGTGCTGCTTGTGCGGCCACGTAGTCGCCGACGGCGACATGACCTTCGCCCAGCCGCTGGCCGATCGACGCCCTCGTCGTCGCATCGCGATCTGGATCGAGGATGCGGAGCGCTGCCTGCGCGTGCGCGACGAGCGCTGCAATCGCCTCGTGCTCGCCGTCGTCGACTCGCGCCAGGGCGAGGTTCACGTGGAACGAATGGATCGTGGCCTCGTCGAGACTCCCTGCCGGTGCGAGTGCGGCCGCACGTTCGAGCAGCGACGCCATCTCGTCACGCGATTCGGGCGTATACGGTGGCGCGTCGAGCGCGACGACCGTCGCGAGCAGTGCGCGCCACACGATCGTTGTCGGGGTCGTCGCGTCGCAATCGGAGAGAACGTCGCGCGCCAGCGTTGCGGCCTCGACCCGGTTCGCCTGGCCGATGCCGACGACGCGCATTGCGTGACACTCCGAGAGCTGCAACCGGATCTCGAGCGCGAGAGACGAGCGTCTGTCGACCAGTGCAGCGAGCGCTTCGTCGTGCCTGGCAAGCCGGGCTTCGATCGCCTCCCGGAAGTCGGCGCCCGGCTCCTCGCCCAGCGCTAGCGCAAGCTCGTTCATCGCGCGCGCCCAGGCCGCAGGCTCGGCGTGCCGATCGATGCCGGCGACCGCGACGTCGAGGGCGGCGCGACGTCGGGTCCAGTTCTCGTAGGGATCGCCGAGCGGGCGGGCGGCCCACAGGAAGGCTGCCTTGCGCGCCACGGTCGGATCGCCGGGCAGCGCCGCATCGAGATGCTCGAGCGCCGCCTCGGTGCCCTCGCCACGGGCGAGCGCACGGTCGAGCAGCAGCTCGCCCAGCCGCGCGTGGCAATGGGAGAACGGAGTTCCATCGTCCCGTTGCCACACCGTGAGCGCGTCGCGATAGGCGGCGATCGCTTCGTCGGCGTCATCCCCGCAAAGGTCGGCGTAAAGGCCGCGCAGCGCGGCCCACTTCTGCGGCTGTGCGTTGCGATCGACGAGCTGCGCCGCCTGCGCGAGCAACGAGCGTGCACGTTCGGGTTCGCTCGACGTGTCCAGCGCCTGGAACGCGTCGATAAGGGCGGACAGTTGCGCGGCTGCGTCCACGCCGCGTACGTTACCACCGCGCGCAGAGAGCGTGCTCGGGCCGATCTGCGTCTCACCAGCAGTGGAAAAGGGTCAGAGAACGGGGATCATGTCGCTCATGCGAATCGTCCTTTCCCGGTTTGAGGTGAACCCTCACGATGCCGAAGGGGCGATGCTCCGGCCAATTTCCCCACTTGCGCCGACGACGTGCACCGACTCTCCCGGTTACACCTCAGCGTGTCATCTGGGGTTCGTTGCAGAGAGTTCCCTTCAGCACCGCGAGCCGTTCGACCGCGAGCGCTCGCAGCGTTCCAGCCTCTGCGCGCGGCGTTCGAAGCCATCGCACCAACGAGGGTGGCTCTGCCGCCTACCCGCCACGACTACATGCCTCTCGACTAGACGCTTCAGGAACGCCGACGACTCCCGACTGCAGCGTTGCACGTCCCTGCTGGGGTCTTCCGACTCGGTCGCGTCGACCCCAATCAGTCACGACCGACGCCCGTGCCGGTGTCGCCGGCGACCACGCGCGTGACGGTGCCCGTCGTCGCGAGCGGAGCCGACAGTTGTAGCGCGAGCGTGAACGCTGCAAGGACCCGAGACACTTTCGAGAACCGACGCCGCGACTCTCAGCCGCGTCAGCCGCGCTGCACCTCGGTCAGCGAGGCTGTGGATACTTGGCCAGCTTGCGTTGAAACGACCGGCGATGGATGCCGAGTTGTCGCGCCGCCTCGGAGATGTTGCCGTCGCAATCGGTCAAGACGCGATTGAGGTGTTCCCACTCCACCCGTGCCAGCGACGGCGGCTCCGCCACCAGGTCGCGCGGCCGGGCAGCCAGTCCATGCTGGAAGGCCGCGAGGATCCGGTCTGGATCGGTCGGCTTGGTCAGGTAGTGCATCGCTCCGAGTCGAACGCTCTCCAGGGCGGTCGCGATGCTGCCATACCCTGTCAGCACGACGATGGCCGTCGCCGGGTCGATCGCCTTCAAGCGACGCACGACGTCGAGTCCAGACGCATCCGGCAGCCGGAGGTCGACGACCGCCATCTCCGGACTGTCCTGCTCCGCTGACCGGATTGCCGCAGCGGCATCAGCCACGCCGTCCGCATCGAACCCCCGCTCCCGAAAGGCGTTGACCAGAATCTTGCGGAAGGCGTTGTCGTCCTCGACGACGAGGATGCTGGCGACGATGCGCGACATCACGATGACCGTGCCGGAATCTCGAGGATGGCCGTGGTGCCGGTGCCCGGGCTCGATCGCAGCGTGATGGTGCCCCCCATTTGCTCGACGAACGCCCGCACGAGACACAGTCCAAGGCCAAGCCCGGCGCCCGGCGGTTTGGTGCTGTAGAAGGGCTCCCCGGCCCGCGCCTGCTCGGTTTCGTCCATCCCGCGACCGGCATCGATCACCTCGACGTGCAAGCCGCTGGACTGGTCTACATGCATGGTCACGCGCTGACCCGGATTGGACGCATCGAACGCATTGCGCAACAGCGCGATCAGCGCTTGCCGCAGCGCCTCGAGCGGCGCCTCGACCGGTCGAGGCGACGGCGGCAGTACGACATCGAGGCGGCCTGCCAGCGATTCCCCGAGCCGATATCGCAGGTCGTCGACGAGTCGCGCCAGCGGCACCTGCGCGTCCTCCGGAGACGTCGACGCGGCGCGCCCGCTCAAATGATCGAGCACACTCGTGCACCGATCCACTTCGCTGCGGATCACGCTGATGTAGTCCCCTGCGCGGTCCGCCCATTCGCCACGCGGCGTCGCCAGGCAGCGGTCGAGTTCGCTGGCCGCCGTGCGAATCGTGCTCAGGGGTGTGGCGAGCTCGTGGGCGGCGCCGGCCCCCAGCGCGAAGAGCGCCACCATCTGCTCGTTCTTCGCCGATGCGGCGCGCGTGGTGATCAGCTCGTGCTCGCGCTCGGCCAACGCCTCCGAGACACGGCCGACGAAGTAGGCGATGAGCCCGGTCGCGGCCGCAAACGCCACCCACATCCCGACAGGTGCAACGTCAGCATCCCACCGCTGGCCGACGGGTCGATGAACTCCAGTGGCCGGTGATGGAAGAACGTGAGGCCGTAGGCGATGTTCGACGCGACGCCCAGGGCGATTGCCCACCGATAGCCCAGTGAGACAGCAGCGGCGGTAATGCCGACCAGATAGACGATACCGAACGGATTGAGTGGTCCGCCGACCAGATAGAGGATGCCCGTCAACAGGCCGGCATCGAGCAGCAGGGCCACGCCGACGATGGTCTTCTTGGGCCTCGGCGAGCGCAACTGGAACGCCAGCGCCGCATTGGTGAGCGCGAGCGCGGCGAGCAACCCGACGAGCGGCCAGACCGGCAATCGCACTCGCCAGAACACGTGGGCAGCGACGGCCGCCGCTGCCAACGCTAGCACCGAGGCCCAGCGCAGACGCACGAGCCAGGGCATCGCCACGTGCGGCGCGCGCTCCACGGTCGTCGGGTTTGCCACGTGCTCAGGAACGTGCGTCATCGCGTGAGCCAGGCGAGTGTACCCAAGTCAGGCCCTCACCGTAACCGCCACAGCTCCTCGTCCAGCCGCTCCTCCATGTCTGGACTGATACGGATTTCGTCGTCCGGGCCAAGTCCGCGGGCACGGTCACGTGCATGCCCCTTCGCGGACTGAAACAGGGCCCATGCGCCCAGAGCGCCCAAGGCCGCGACCAATGCCCAGAGGGAGCGCGTCACCCGCTGGCGGCATCGCTCTCACGCGCTCGCCATATCGCGTGATGAGGTCCCGCTCGATCGCGTCGGATGATTCGCCGGCCGCCATGCGGGTCTTGATCTCCGTGCGCAAGTGCTCGGCCGCTGGCGACGGGCACGCGGCCAGGGTCAATCCCGGGCAGAACGGACTCATGATCTGCCGGAAGACACCGTACGGGCTCGGGCCTGGCGTCGTCGCCATCATTCCCGCGCCGGCGACAACGTGCCTCGCCATCAGTCCAGCGGCGACGACCAGCAGCATCCCGAACAGCAGTCGTACACCTCGCACACCACGCATTATGGCGTCGCGCAGCCGGCCGGCCCCGCGTCACGATGTCGCACCGGCCCCTGCGACATCTTGTCGCAGGGGCGACGCATGGTCCTCCTCTACGCTGGTGCAATTCGAGCGGCGCCGTATCGGCAGCCGTTCCCCCCGGAGACCAGTAACGATGTCATGTGTCCGCGTGTTCCTTGCCTGCCTGCTCATGTCCGCTGCGTTACCTATCGCAGCGCAGCCGCCGTCCGGCGGTGTCGCCGGAGTCGTGGCCGATCAGTCAGGAGCGTCGGTGACGCGGGCCGCCGTCGAACTCCAGGCATCGACAGGCCAGGTCCGGTCGACCGTCACTGACGCGGAGGGTCGTTACCGCTTCGACGCGGTTTCCGTTGGCGTCTACACGGTGCGCGTGACGGCGACCGGTTTCCAGCGCAGCGAGCGTCGCGTGACGTTGTCGACGGCAGAACGCGTCACCGCCGACGTCCAACTCTCCGTGCAGCCCCTCGAGCAGAGCGTCACCGTGTCGGCCGAAGGCGTGAAGGCGGCAGTGGAGGCGCAACGGGCGTTGACGCCGGGTGGCGTGACCGTCGTCGACGGCGAGCAGCTCTATCAGCGTCACATGAGCGGTATGGCCGACATGCTGCGATATGTGCCCGGTGTGTGGTCCGAGAGCAGCTACGGGTCTGAGGAGTTGTTCTTCTCGAGCCGCGGCTCCAATCTCGACGCGACGGACTACGACAAGAATGGCATCAAGCTGTTGCAGGACGGCCTGCCGGTCACGACCGCGGACGGCAACAACCACAATCGCGTCATCGATCCTCTCACTGCGCGGTACGCCAGCGCGGCGCGCGGCGCGAACGCACTTACCTACGGCGCCAGCACGCTGGGCGGCGCCATCGACTTCACATCGCCGACGGCACGCAACAGCGCACCGGTGTCGGTCTTCCTCGATGGCGGCAGCTATGGCGCCTTGAATGGCCGCGCGACCTTCGGCGCGGCCTGGAAGTCCGTCGATGGTTTGCTGACCGTCGAGGGACGCAACTGGGATGGCTACCGGGCCCACAGCAGCCAGGAACGGTTGGGCCTGTATGGCAACGCCGGCTGGCAACCGTCGACCGCGCTCCGGCTGCAACTGTTCGGCACGTACGTGAACAACGACCAGCGGCTGCCCGGCGCGCTCACCCGCGACGAGGCAGCGCTCGATCCCAATCAGGCCAGTGCGGCGGCCCTCTCGGGCGACTACGGCAAGGTCGTCAAGACCGGGCGGGTCGCCGGCAAGGCCAACTGGTCGCTCGGCGCCAACGGCTTCCTCGAGGCCGGTGTGTCCTACGAAGGCCAATCGTTGTTTCATCCCATCGTCAATCAGGTGTTCGTCGACTTCGATGGCCCCGGTCCCAACGCGCCAGTCGAGGTCTTCAGCCTCTTGATCGATACGGACCATCGCGACCTGGGTGCGATGGTGCGTTACAACCGCAGCGTCGGCCGGCACGACCTCGTCGCCGGCCTCAATTACGGCGACGGTTCGGTGCAGGGTGGCAACTATCGCAACTTGAATGGACGGCCGAACGGCATCAGCGAGTACGTCGACAATATGGCCGACAGCCTGGAGGCGTTCGTGGTCGACCGCTGGCGCGCCTCCAGCCGCGTGACGGCGGTGTTTGGCGGGCAGGTCGTGTCCGCCGCGCGCGACGTGCGCACCACCAACGCACTGAGCGGCGCCCTGAGCCACCCGAACGCCCGCTTTTCCTCGTTCAATCCACGGGCCGGCCTGATCGCCTCGCTGAACGACGCGGGCGAGATCTACGGCAACGTCAGCCGGCTGTACGAGGCGCCGACGACGTTCGAACTGCAGAACGACATCCGCGGCGGTGACGCCACGCTCGATCCGATGAGTGGCACGGTGGCTGAAATCGGCTGGCGCTCGCGTGCCGGACAGGCATCCGGCACGACGTGGAACTGGGACATCACGGCGTACTACGCCCGGATCAACGACGAGATCCTGTCCACCGACGACCCCGCCGCGCCTGGCAACAGCCTCACCCTCAACGTCGATCGGACGACGCATGCCGGTGTCGAGGCGCTCGTCGGGGCCAGCGTCGATTTGGGGCGGCATCGAATCGACCCGCAGGTGAGCCTGACGTTCAACAAGTTCCACTTCGCGACCGATCGCGTGTACGGCGACAACCGGCTGCCGGCAGCGCCGCGATACGCCGCACGTGGCGAGGTGCTGTATCGGCACGCGGGCGGCTTCTATGCGGGCCCCACCTTCGACCTCGTCGGGCAGCGCTATGCCGACTTCGCCAACACGTACGTCGTCGACGGCTATGGCTTGATGGGGCTCCGGGCCGGCCTGGCCGGCCGACGTTGGGAAGTGTTTGGTGACCTGCGCAACCTGTTCGACAAGGAGTACGTCGCCACACTGAGCGTGCTCAACATCGCCGGTCCGAGTGCGCGTGTCCTCAATCCCGGCGCACCGGTGACGGTCTACGCGGGACTGCGGCTCTCGTTCTGATGCTGACTGGCGGGGCCGTCGTGCGTGCGGCCACCATGCAGGCGGCCATCCTGCTCCTGACGACGGCACACCACTGGTATGGTGCGGTGCGCTTCGAGACGCCGTGGCGCATGCACGTGCTTCATCTCGCCGGCTGGCTCGGCGTCGCCATGGCGGCGACGCTGATCACTGGCTGGATGCTGCGGGGACGGGCCGGATGCATCGCGCTGGGCGCCTTCGTCGTACTCTCCATGACAGGTGCGGTGGGCTGGCTGGCGCTGTACGAAGGCGCGTACAACCACGTCCTGAAGGGCATCCTCTTCGCGATGCCACTGTCGACCGACACGCTCCGGGCCCTCTACCCGCCTGGCCTGTACGAACCACCCGCGGATTGGCTCTTCGAACTGTCCGGGATTGCCCAACTGCCCGTCGGACTGCTGGCGGGCGCCAGTGCCGTCCGACTGTGGCCGGCTGGGCGACCGACCGGCTCCTAAGACTCGAGAGGGTGTGATGCCAGCGCCGAGCGGTGCTGGCGCCTACAGCGCGTGCGTCGGTCTCGCCTACGGCTCCCTGACCATGCGGCGTCGACGCTTGAATGCCACGCGATCCAGCCACGCGATCGGCCAACGCGGGCTGGGACTGAGGGCGCGCGCCGCCGCACTGGTGGCGCGCGCGCCATCGATGAGGAGCGGTGTCGCCTGCTTGTACGTGCCAAACACCAAGTCTGCGAGCGGCACACCATAGAAGCCGGCGACATTCAGGTTGCATCGGTAGTTGGCGTGATGGGCCTGGTGGAAGCCATACAGCCAGCGCCAGAACCGTCCCGTCGTGGGCTGCAGTAATCGCGGCGCCCAGAACGACTCGTAGGGTTGGTGATGCACGCTATGCAGCGTCTCGTACAGGAAGTGCGCGACCGCAATGGCCGTGTAGCCGCTGATCAGAATCGGCACATCGGGGAATGAGAACGCGATGGGCGCAAAGAAGGGGGTGAAGAAGGCCAAGAAGGGCACGAGCGCCCAGGACGGAAACGTCGCTTGATCGTCGTGGTGCGCAGCGTTGATGGGATAGTCGCTGCGCACGGCGCCGGAGGCGTCGAAGCGAATGGCCGTCAGCTTGTGGTGAGTCAGGTGACTGACGCAGAGGCTGCGGAGGAAGCGAACGGTCTCGAGGTGAAGCAAGTACCGGTGGAACAGGTACTCGCCCACACACAACACGAGACTGCAGACGACGAGGGTCACGAGCATCGCGAGAGCACTCGCCTCCGCTTGCGCTCTCCACGTGGTTGGGAAGAGCCACGCGATACCCGCGAGCACTGCGGCCAGCTGCGCCGCGATGAACAGGCCGACGTAGAGCGGCGCCCATCGGCTGGCCGTCCGGCTCTCGAACGACATGAAGTTCACGCGGTCGGCCCAGGTGCGCCGGCGAGGCATCTGCGCCTGGACGGTCTGCCGCAGGGCGAGAAGAGCTGCCAGTCGCAGCTCCGCACCTTGTCCGTGGAACGAACCTCCCGGGTTCGACTGGTGGCGGCACAAGTCGGACTCGTCAGGCACGGGCGCACTCCTGGTCACGTGGTCGGCTTCGCCGACCTGAGCGCAGGAGGGCCCGACCGGACCAAGGGTCCGGTGGCACAACGGGTCCGCCCCCGCGGATGACAGCGAGCTCGGACAGACGGAGATTCGTGTGAGCCGCAGCAGGAGGCCGCGTCTGACGCGCCTCCCCCGAGGCCGCTGCCAAGGACCGTTGGCGTCGGGCCAACGGATGCAGGCAGGTCTTCGGACTTGCGAGCTCGCCGGCCACCAGGGCCGACACCTACCGGTTGTCGCTTCCCAGCCCGCGAGGGCCAGTGCTTGATGACAACCTTCGTTCTCGCCTACCGCTGCGGGGCAGTCCCGGATTCACACCGGGTTCCCTATGAAGCCCGGGATGAACCGGGCGCCAGCAAGCGACAACGATTCTCGTTTCGGCAAACCAGTGTCAAGGCGCTGGCGGACGTCGTCGCCATGCGTGACGCACCGGCGTGTCCGAGTACAGTGCACCGGATGCCTCCGCGCGCGGCCGCCGTGCCGAACAGTTACCAGTCCCTTCTCTGCCTCGCTCGCGTCCTGGTGTTGGTCGTGCTCATGGGCGTCAGTGGCAGCGCGCCCGCCGGCGCCCAACAACACGACCACGCGGCGTCGACCGACAGCGCCGAGGCTCATGCGCCAACCCCCACGTTGTGCTTGATCTGCCCATCGGGCCGCGAGGGCGTGAACACGGCCTGGCAACCAGACACGGCCGACACCCATGGCCACGGACATCAGGTGGGCGCGTGGACACTCCGTGGCCACGCCCAGGTCGCTGTCGCCTACACATCCGAGGGCGGTCCGCGCGGCGGTGAGGCAACCTACGCCCCTGGCTTCCTCATGGCAAACGCTCAGAGACGGGCGGGACGCGGGGTGTTCGGCGTGCAGACGATGTGGACGCTGGAGCCCACGATGGGTCGGCGTGGCTACCCGCTCCTGGCCCAGACCGGCGAGACGGCTGACGGCATCACGGCGTTAGTGGACCGTCAGCACCCGCACGACCTGCCGATGGAGTTGGCGGTGACCTACGCCGTGCCCTTCTCTGGTGATCGCTCGGCCTTCATCTATGCCGCGGCGGTGGGCGCACCAGCGCTCGGACCGCCGGCGTTCATGCATCGCCGCTCCGGCCGACGGCTGCCGACGGCGCCCATCACCCATCACTGGTTCGATGCGTCGCATGTGAGCTTTGGTGTGCTCACCGCCGGTGTCGCCATCTCGCCGAAGGCACAGATCGAAGTCTCCGGGTTTCGTGGCCGTGAGCCCGATCAACACCGCTGGGGATTCGAACGTCCGAAGATCGACTCGTTCTCGGCGCGCCTGTCGGTCAATCCCTCGTCGACGATGGCGCTGCAGGCCAGTGCTGGCGTCCTGCACGACGCCGAGCAGCTCCACCCAGGGAGCGACACCAGCCGCATGACCGTCTCGCTGATGTACTCGCCCCGGTGGAGGAAGGTGCAGCTCGACGTGACCTCGGGATGGGGGCGCAACAAACGCACGAGCACGCCGATACGCTCGGCGGAGGGTCTGTATCTCCTCCATGGCGGCGTGTCGCAGGCGCTGCTCGCCGAAGCAACGCTGCAGTTCTGGACGCGCCACGCGATCATGTCGCGCGTCGAACGTGTGCAGAAGGACGAACTCTTCGTCCTCTCGGATCCGCGTCATGGCCGCGCGTATCCGGTCAGCCGAGCCAGCCTCGGCTATGCGTTCGATGTGCTGCACGCGGGGTCGGTGAAGGTTGGCATCGGCGGCGCCGCCGCCTGGACGTTCGTGAACCGTGATCTCCGTCCGGATTATGGCGGCTCACCGCGCTCCGCACAGGTGTTCATCGACCTGCGCACCCACTGACGACACGTGGCGTCCCAACCTCAGGTGTCTTGTGAGGAACCGGTAGTTTCAGTCACCACACGGGCTGCACACCGAGGCGCGCGACCGAGGACGTGCAGGATGCAGGCGGGCAACCCTGCAAGCATCCTGCAGGTTCTCCCATGACGTGACGGTGTGGTCCCACGACCTGCGTCAAGCGTCGATGCTCGTTCTCGAGTTGCTCGAGCAGTTGCGTCTCACAGGGTGAGAGTCCGCCGTACTTGACCTTCCGACGGCAGCAGGTCTGCTCGGTGATGCCGTGCGGCCGACTCCCAACGCCATCGCCGCACGATGCCTCCGCACACGAGCACACCGCAGCCGCCATGTCGTCTGGGGACGGGCACCTGCACCCCGGCTCGACGCCGTGAAGCCACGCCTACGAAATCACGACGACGCTGGGCGATACGGAGAGGTCTTCGTTGCAGTCGTCGATCGGCGCCGTCGGGTCGTCGTCGCTCACCAATCGAGCCGCCTGCACGAAGTACATGAAGTCGTCGGCGTACCAACCATGCACCAGTCTCTCATCAGTGCGTGTCAACGGCCCAACTTCGGCGGGCGCCGAACATGCGTCTTGCGTAGGTGAACCTTCGTGAGGCGCGAACCAAGACCACCGGCCGGGACGCGCCTCGGTGGCGCGGCTCGTTCGGGCGAGAACGGGAGCCGCGAGACCATCGGAGGGTTGAGGCTCAGCGCCTGGCGCGCCTCTCCGGGCAGTCACTGAGGGGGCGACGAGTTCCGCGTTGAGTCTGGAGGGCACGCAGGGCTTCGACAGGGGCCCCCAGCAGCGCACGCTCGCGGCTTCCCGTGCGCCTTCAGACAGAAGGCTGGATGTGTCGAGGTGCGCGAATCGGTCCTGAGCAGCCGGCCATCGTGGGCATACCCAGGTCCATGGCGACCGCCTCTCACCGATCACTCGATGCCATCCTTGGCCTCGCCAGCCCGGAAATCGTCTTGTGCGCCAGCACTTCGTCATTCGCCTCATTCGCCACCAGCTACGTCCCCTTGCGTGATCGCCACGGCCGTACG
>DATJTM010000499.1:0-5844 GCA_035503395.1 Luteitalea sp. | reverse complement strand
CGACTGCCGAAGTGGCGACCGCGGGCGAGTCGTCGACGTTGCCGGCGTCGACGCCACGCGGCCAGGAGACGGTCCTGGTCGTGGAGGACGAGCGCGCCGTCCGTGAGCTTGCCGTGGCCGTACTCGCGCAACAGGGCTATCTCGTGCTGCAGGCGGGCACCCCGCACGAGGCGATCACGGTCGCTCGCGATCATGGCGGGCCGGTCGATCTGCTGCTGTCCGACGTGGTGATGCCCGGCGGCAGTGCGACGACGATCGTCGACGCGCTGCGCCCGGCCCACCCGCGCATGCGCGTGCTGTTCATGAGCGGCTACGCGGCCGATGAGGCCGTGCGTCGCGGTGTGGCCGCTGGCGAATCGAATTTCCTGCAGAAGCCGTTCACGCCGGGCGGGCTGGCGACGCGCGTCCGAACCTTGCTCGACGGCACCTGAGCCCGGGATTGCCTCCGTCGCCGGGTGGTCGTGGCGTGCGTGCGCTACCATCGCCGGCGGAGACCGCGATTCGATGCTGACGATGAAGGAGATCACCCGGCTGTTCCGTGTCGATCCGGGATCGGTGCTCAAGCTGAAGAAGCACGATACCGGCTGGGCCGGCGACAAGGACCTCCGGCGGCTGACCACCGACGCGCTCAAGGAGAAGGCGCGCGGCTTCGTCGAACAGAATCTCGTCAAGCTGGCCGAGGCGCAGGAGCGGCTCGCGGCCAACGACGTGTACTCGGTGCTCGTCGTGCTGCAGGCGATCGATGCGGCGGGCAAGGACGGCATGGTCAAGCACGTCATGTCCGGCCTCAATCCACAGGGCTGTCAGGTCTACAGCTTCAAGCGCCCGTCCGAAGAAGAACTCGATCACAACTACCTGTGGCGGTATTCGCGGGCACTGCCGGAGCGCGGCCGCATCGGCATCTTCAACCGGTCGTACTACGAGGAGACGCTGGTCGTCCGCGTCCACCCCGAGGTCCTCGAGCGGCAGCGCCTGCCCACCGGGCCGCGCGGCAAGGCGTTCTGGGCGGCGCGCTACGAGGACATCAACGCCTTCGAGCGTCACCTCGCGCGTAACGGCACCCTCATCCTGAAGTTCTTCCTCAACATCTCGAAGAAGGAACAGAAGAAGCGCTTCATGGATCGCCTCGACGATCCGGACAAGCACTGGAAGTTCGAGATGGGGGACCTGCACGAGCGCGCGTTCTGGGACGACTACCAGACGGCCTTCGAGGACACGCTGACCCACACCAGCACGGAGTGGGCCCCAGGGTGGGTCATTCCGTCCGACAACAAGTGGGTGTCGCGGGCGCTGGTGTCGGCCATCCTGACCGACGCCATCCACGGGCTCGGCCTCAAGCCCCGCCGTGTGTCGGAAGCGCAGCTTCAGGTGCTCGCCGACGCCCGCCGGCAGCTCCTCAGCGAAACCTGAGTCGCCGCGTCGCGGTCTGCTGTCGGGCTGGCGGCCGCGGGACGCCGTGCCGATACTAAGAGGCGTGCAGGACGGGACGGCAGGGCCCGGCGGCGGAGCCATCGGGCGGCTGGACGGGTGGCGCATCGCCGTCGCGATGGCGCTCGTGTGCCTGGGGGTGACCCTCCTGGCGTGGAAGGCCGTCTCGACCAAGGTCAGGCAGGTCGAGGACGGCGTCTTCCAGCAGCGCACGGACCGGGTGGTGAACACGTTGAAGGGGCGCTTCGCGTCGGCCAAGCAGGCCGCGTCGGGGGCGCGCGCGCTGCTCGACGCCAGTGACGTCGCGACGCCCGCCGATTGGGCCGCCTACGTGTCGTCCATCGAGCCGTTCCTGAACGAAGGCGTCGTCGGCCTCGGTGAGGTGCGCCGTGTGGCCCGCCCCGATGTCGATGCGTTCGAGGCCCAGGTGCGGGCCGAGGGCAATCCGCATTTCCACGTCCAGCGGCTCGGGACCAAGCCGATGCTGTACGTGGTCACCCGCATCGAGCCGGCGGCGCGCAACGAAGGCGTGCTCGGCCTCGACGTCGGTTCCGGCACCACGCGGCGCCGGGCCGCCGAACGCGCCATGCTGACCGGGCGCGCGGCGTTGTCGCGACGCACCCGCATCGTCGAAGGCCCGCGTGAAGTTCCCGGCTTCCTGCTGTTCCTGCCACGGTACGCCCCTGGCGCACCGACCGAGACCGACGCGCAGCGCGAAGCGGCGCTGACCGGCTGGGTGTACGCGTCGATGCGGATGGACGAGCTGACGAGCGGCCTGCAGGAAGTGGCCGGGCCTGGCGTGGCCTTCGCGATTCGTGAGAAGGAAGAGGCCGCCGACGCCGGACCGTTGTTCGACAACGGGCTGGCTGACGCCTCCGGGGCGTTCCGGCGCCGCAGCGCCCTCGACGTCGACGGCGAGACCTGGGTCGTCGACTTCCGCTCCCGTCCGACCGCCGGCTGGCTCGACGCCAGCTTGCTGCCGACGGCCGTCCTCGTCGCCGGCACCGTCGGCTCGATCCTCGTGGGCCTGCTCGGGCTGACGATGGCGACCGCGCGCGGACGAGCCGAGCGGCTCGCCGAGACGATGACGGCGCGGCTGATCCAGACCAACGCCGACCTGGAGCAGGCCGCCGAGCAATCGCGCCAGCTCGCGCGCGATGCCACCCAGGCGAGTCAGGCCAAGAGCCAGTTCCTCGCGATGATCAGTCACGAGATCCGCACGCCGATGAATGGCGTGATCGGCATGACGAGCCTGTTGCTCGATTCGCCGCTGACCCACGCGCAGCGCGACTACGCCGACACCATCCGCACCAGCGGCGATGCGCTGCTGACGATCATCGACGACATCCTCGACTTCACGAAGATCGAGTCCGGCCGCTTCCACCTGGCGCCGGCGCCGTTCGACCTGCGTGACTGCATCCGGGGCGCCACCGCGCTGCTCCTCGTCCGGGCCAGAGAGAAATCGATTGCCCTCCTCGCCGAAGTGGCCGACGACGTGCCGGCGAAAGTGGTGGGGGACGCCAATCGCCTGCGTCAGGTGCTGGTCAACCTGCTCGGCAACGCGGTGAAGTTCACCGACGCGGGTGCGGTCGTCCTCTCGGTACGAATGGACGACGCGCACGAGGGCGCCGCCGTGCTATTCGAAGTCCGCGACACCGGCATCGGCATCGATGACGAGGCGCGAGCCCGGCTGTTCGAGCCGTTCACGCAGGGCGACGCGTCGATCTCCCGACGCTTCGGCGGGACCGGACTCGGCCTGGCGATCACACGCCGGCTGCTCGAGCTGATGGGCGGGACGATTACCGTCGACAGCTCGCCGGGTGTCGGGTCGACCTTCACGGCCGTCGTGCCGCTCCCGGCCCACGAGGCGGCCCACGATGGTTCGCCATCCGCCGAGACGCGCCTCCCGCCCGAACATCCGGTGGCGTCGCGGCGCGGGCGGGCCCTGCTGGCCGAGGACAATCCCGTCAACCGCAAGGTGGCGTTGCTGATGCTCGATCGCCTCGGCTGGCAGGTCGATTCGGCGGTCGACGGCCGTGAGGCGCTCGATCGACTGGCCGTCGCGACGTACGACGTGTTGCTGCTCGACGTGCAGATGCCCGAGATCGACGGCCTCGAAGTGGCGCGGCGCCTCGTCGCGGCGCGTCCGGATCCCGCCAGCCGTCCCTGGATGATCGCCGTGACCGCCAACTCCATCAACGGCGACCGCGAGGCCTGCCTGGCGGCCGGCATGGACGACTTCGTCAGCAAACCGATCAAGCCGACGATGCTGGCGACGGCCCTGTCGCGCGCGCTCGCCGAGCGGCCGCGGCGGCCGGACCAGGCGGCCAGACGCGCCGGGTAACCGCGTCAAGACGCGACGCTAGCGTGCTGCCGGCGGTTGCGTGCACCGCACGTGCGCCATGCGGCCACGCGCCACGAGCACGTCCGGCGTGGCACCCTGCCGCACCTCGACGAACGTCAGGCGGCCATTGGTGTAGGTGCGGCGTGACGGCGGCTGGTCACCGCCACGCAATCGTGGCAGCGTGATCGACCCGCCATCGGGCATCGTCACGTAGGCAGTGCCTTCCTCGAAGGCGACCTTGTAGGTGTCGTCACCACACTGCCACGTGGTCGGCAGCGGCGTGATGTGCCCGGGGCCCGGATCGCCCTGGCCGTCGGCCCGAGGCGGCGCCGGCGCGAGCGTGATCTCGGTCGGCGGCCCGGGATTGTGCATGCGGATCTGGAAGCGATCGGCCGTCAGCGCGATCACGTCCGTCTTGTAGTCGCGTCCTTCCTCCGTGATCACCAGCCCGCCACTGCTGCGGCTCCACCGTCCGACGCCCGGCGGGTTGCCCTTCGACGAGATCACGAGGGCGCCGTCGGAGAGGAAGACGTACAGCGTGCCCGGCGTGACGCCAGTCGACGCCACCACCACCCAGACGCGGTTCACGAACGCGTCGCTGATGGCCGCGGGGACCGTCGTGGATGGCGGGCGGGCCGGCGTCGCAGGTGTCGGCGCCTGCGCGCTCGAGCCTGCCGTCAGCATCGGCAGAGTCCACATTAGCCATCCCGCGAACCATCGTCTGCGCCAGTTGGTCATCACGGATCCTCGGGTCGTCGAACCATCACGCGGGCCGGCGTGGCAGACGCCGTGCTCCTGCCGACGATACTCCGTCCGGCGGCAGGCGACTCGACACCCAGCTGCGCTTTGTGTACAAAACACGTTCGATGCGAAGAGCGGTAGTGCTGTTCCTGTTGGCGGTGACGGCCGGATGCCGTCCCTCGGCGACTCCTCCGGCCGCCGCGCCGGCTGCGACCCGCAACGGCGGCCTGGTGCTGCCCGACGGGTTCGAGGCCACGGTCTTCCACGACGGCGTCGGACGGGCGCGTCACATGGCGGTGACCGCCGACGGCATCGTGTACGTGAAGCTGCGCGGCCCCGCCCGCGGGCAGACGCCGGAGCAGTTCAAGGGGCTCGTCGCGCTGCGAGACACGGGTGGCGACGGCCGGGCCGACGAGGTCGAATATTTCGGCAACTACCAGGACACCGGCGACTACGGCACCGGCCTGCGTATCTACGAGGACTACCTGTACTTCGCGACGGCGGGCGAGGTGTACCGGCAGAAGCTGCAGCCGGGGCGCCTGGTGCCCGACACGCCCGTCGAGATGATCCTCAAGCACAACTACCGGACGCCGGGCCGGTCGTACGAGCACATCGCCAAGCCGATTGCCTTCGACGGCGCCGGGCACCTGTACGTGCCGTTCGGCGCGCCAGGCGACACTTGTCAGGACCGCAATCGACAGCCCGGCGCACCCGGTGCCGATCCCTGCGGCCAGCTCGAGATGCACGGCGGCGTGTGGCAGTTCGACGCGCGCAAGCCTGGGCAGACCGAGAAGGACGGCAAGCGCTACGCGACCGGCATCCGCAGCCTGGTCGCGATGACCTGGAATCCGGCCGTCGGCGACCTGTTCGCGGTGCAGCACGGGCGTGACGACCTGTATCGGTCGTGGCCGCAGTACTTCTCGCGCTGGCAGAGCGCGGTGCTGCCGTCCGAGGAGTTCTTTCGCGTGAAGGAAGGCTTCGACGGTGGCTGGCCGTTCTACTACTACGACTGGATGCAGTCCAAGAAGCTGCTCAACCCGGAGTACGGCGGCGACGGCAAGAAGGAAGGCAAGGGGCCCTCGATTGGCCAGCCCCTGGTCGGCTTCCCGGGACACTTCGCCCCCAACGACCTGCTGTTCTACGACGCGGCGCAGTTCCCCGACCGGTACAAAGGTGGCGCCTTCATCGCATTCCACGGCTCGACCATCCGCATGCCGTATTCGCAGGCCGGCTACTTCGTCGGCTTCGTGCCATTGAAGGACGGCGCTCCCACCAGCGAATGGGAAGTGTTCGCTGACGGATTTGCGCAGATCGACCCGATTCCCAACACC
>DATJTM010000498.1:0-2909 GCA_035503395.1 Luteitalea sp. | reverse complement strand
CCCGGCTTCCGCCTGGGACCGGAAGGCCTGCCGATGCGCGGCATCGGCCTGCGTAACACCCGGGAGCGACTGCGCGAGTTGTACGGCCCTGGCGCCGTACTGACGCTGTCCAACCACCCCGATGGCGGAGCCGTGGTGCGGCTGCGCCTCCCGATTGGCGACGCCGCGGCTCTCTCCGCGTCCGTCGAAGGAGTCTCCGCATGACCCTCCGGACCCTGATCGTCGACGACGAACCACTGGCGCGCGAACGCGTCCGCATGATGCTCGGGATGCACGACGACGTCGCGGTCGTCGGCGAATACGGGGACGGCCAGCAGGCGATCGACGCCATCCGTACGCAGCGTCCGGACCTGGTGTTCCTCGACGTGCAGATGCCGGGGGTCGATGGCTTCGGCGTGTTGCGAGCGCTGGAGGGCGAGGTCATGCCCTACGTGGTGTTCGTCACGGCGTACGACCAGTACGCGCTGCGGGCCTTCGAGGTGCACGCGCTGGACTACGTGCTCAAGCCGTTCAACGCCGAGCGCTTCTCGCAGGCGCTGCAGCGGGCGCGAGCCGCCATCGCCAAGCGCGACGAAGGCGAGACCGGCGTCGATCGCGATCGCCTCCGCTCACTGGTCGCGTCGCTCACCGCCGAGCAGCGCGAGAAGCAGCGCATCGTCGTCAAGTCGTCGGGCCGGGTGTTCTTCGTGAAGGTCGACGACATCGACTGGATCGAGGCCGAAGGCAACTACGTGCGGCTGCACATGGGCGCGCAGTCGCACCTGCTGCGCGAGACGATGAAGGGCATGGAGTCGGTGCTCGACACGTCGCAGTTCATCCGCATCCATCGCTCGACGATCGTCAACGCAGATCGCATCCGTGAACTGCAGCCGCTGTTCCACGGTGAATATGCCGTCATCCTGCGCGACGGCACCCGCCTCGTCGCGAGTCGCGGTCCTGACAATCGCCTCAAGAAGCTGCTCGCCGAAGCGACCATCCACGGGTAGCGCATCGGGAAACGGGTTCCGGGTACGGGGTTCCGGGTTCGTCGTTCGTCGTTCGTCGTTCGTCGTTCGTCGTTGACTATCATGAAGGTAGGGGCCGGCGCGCGCCACGACACGCGCGCCGTCATTCGCGGGTCAGGGCGCGAATGAGGTCAGCACTCGCTGCGTAAGCCGATAGAAGCACGTCACGCACCCCCGGCTCGTAGTCGCTGACGTCGAATCCCGGCGCCATCGTCGTGCCGAGGAGCGCCCAACGGCCGCCCGGCACGAGACGGGTGCCCTGCCACACGCCGCGTGGCGCAACGTGCTGCACGTGCTGACCCGCGGCCAGGTCCGGCCCGAGCACCACGACGGCGCTGCGGCCATCCGGATACAGCAGCAGCTGTTCGACCGGATCACCGAGATAGAAGTGGTAGACCTCGTCGGTCGGCAGTCGATGCATCGCCGAGAAGCCGTCGAGTGCGTCGGTGACGAGGTAGTAGATCGCGGTGCCCACGGCCTTCTCGACACGCGCCCCGGCGACGCCCTGGCCCAGTCGCTCCGGTGCTATCCACGTCTGCCTGAAGAAGCCGCCCTCGCCCGGCAACGGCTGCAGGCCAAGGCGGTCGATGACTTCCGCGGCAGTCATCGCGCACTCCGGACGTGTGACGTTCGAGGGCCGAAGGCCGACTGCCCAGGACCGCACACAGTCAGTACGCCCTGTTGGTCAGCACGCCGCCGTCGACGACCAGCTCGGTGCCCGTAATCCAGCGCGCCGCGCGCGACGCCAGGAACAGGCACGCATCGGCCACATCGTCGAAGCGACCGAGGCGGCCAAGTGGCGTAGCGGAGGTATAAGCCTGCACGCCCTCCGGCCACGCCTCGTCGAGACCCTGCCGCCAGATCAGGCCGGGCGAGACCGCGTTCACGCGGATGCCACGCGGCCCGAGCTCGCGCGCCGCCGACTTCGTGTACATCAGGACGGCGGCTTTGGCGGCGGCGTAGTGACTGTGCGCCGGTGCGACGTTGGAGGCTTCGATCGACGCGATGTTGACGATGGCAGCGCCCCGATCGGCCAAGACCTCACGCGTCTGACGTGCGAAGGCCTGCGTCGCCAGATGGACGCTGGTGAGGTTGCCGGCGACGACCGCCTGCCAGTCGTCGAGCGACATGTCGACGATCGAGTGGAGGGGATAGATGCCCGCGTTGTTGATCAGCACGTCGACCGCGCCCAACTCGCGCGCGACGGCGTTGAAAAGTGCGGCGACGTCCTCGGGATCGGTCACGTCGGCCGCAAACGCACTGGCGCTCCCGCCAGCCGCCGTGATGCGCCCGACCACCTCCGCGGCCCCGTCGGCGCTGCGGTGATAGTGCACGGCGACGGCGGCGCCCGCTTCGGCAAGACGGGTCGCAATCCCGGTGCCGATGCCCGAACCCGCCCCCGTCACCAACGCCACACGTCCGGACAGATCGAGCAACTCACGCGTCGAGGGCGCCGAAGACGTCATCGGCTCATTGTCGACGATCTGATTGGTCGAAGTCCGACGGCCTGGTGACGAAGGCTGGCCAGGACCGGCGGACGGCTCGGCGAGCCGTCCCTACCGAACACGTGTGTAGGGGAACTCGATGTGGACGGGCGCCTTGCCCGGTTCCTGCTCGTCGAACCAGGCGAGCAACGCGTCGTTGCCCTTCTTCTCGTAGCCCACCCGCACCACGCGCGCACCGTCCTTCATCTCGAAGACGATGCGCGAGGCGCTGCGTTCTGCCACCAGCAGCGAGGTCGAACGGTCCTTCTCCTCGAGCCCACGGAACTGCTGATCGAAGTGCTTGATGTGGAGCGAGAAGGGCGACATCGCGGCTGGGGTGTCGAGCAGCTGCATGAACTCGAACAGCCACGTGCCGCTGGCACGCTTCCAGCGGAAGCTGCCGATCATCACGCCGCCTTCG
>DATJTM010000497.1:0-4337 GCA_035503395.1 Luteitalea sp. | reverse complement strand
AAATCGCGGCGATGGACGGCCGGGACGGCCGTCCCTACCTCTCTCGTTCCCCGTTCCCGTTTCCCGGTGCCCGGTTCCCGTCCTTCGTCGTGTGCCTTTCCGCGCTACTCTGGTGTCCTCACGCAATCGAGAGTTGGCCACCTGACGCGCCTCGCGCGTCGTGGAGGGACGTCCCATGCACGAGCCGCTGACCGCTCCGGCCGGCCCCGTCGCGCCACAGGACCGCATCCTCACGCTGGACGTGCTGCGCGCCTTCGCGCTGCTCGGCATCCTCGTGATGAACATGCCGGCCTTCTATTCGTCGTTCTGGGATCCTCGCCCGCCGCACGAGCGCTGGCCGGGCGGCGCCGACCGTGTCGCCTGGTGGGCGATGGACACGTTCTTCTCGGGCAAGTTCAATTCGCTGTTCGCCTTTCTCTTCGGCGTCGGCTTCTCGCTTCAGCTCGAACGGCTGATGGCGCGGGCCGCCCATCCGGTGGGCGTCTACATGCGGCGGTTGATCGTGCTGCTACTGATCGGCGTGGCACACGGCGTCTTCTTGTGGATCGGCGACGTCCTCCACATGTACGCCCTGCTCGGCCTGCTGCTCGTGGTGCTGCGGCGAGCCTCGGACCGGACGCTGCTCGCCATCGTGGTGGTCGGGCTCCTGGTGCCGACGTTCTTCTCCATCCACCAACTCTTCACCTACACCGCCGCCAACGAGCAGACCGACCGTGGGCTGTTCACCTACATCGGGACGCTGGTCAACACCGCCCACAGCGGCGGCACTTACGTCGACGTCGTGCGCTCCAACATCGCGCAGTACCGCGTGATCTATACGGACATCCGCGGCTACCTGGCCTTCCCGTCGTTGTTCCTGACGATCCTGCTCGGGTTCGTGTTCGGACGGCGCGGCTACCTGAAGGATCCAGTCGCGCACGGACGGTTCTGGCGCCACCTGCTCGTGACGTGCCTGGTCGTCGGCCTGGGTTCGGCGCTCACCTTCAGCCTCGGGGCGCCCCACCTGGTGCCGTTCAAGCCAGGCGTGCTCGACGTGGTGGTGATGACGGCGTACAGCCTGGCGCGGCCCGCGCTCATGCTCTTCTACGCGTCGGCGATTGTGCTGCTCGTCCAGAGCGACCGGTGGGGACCACGGCTCGCCGGACTAGCGCCGATGGGTCGGATGCCGCTGACCAATTACCTGATGCAGACGCTGATCTGTACGACGATCTTCAACGCGTACGGCCTCGGCCTCTGGAACACCGTCGGTCCGGCCGGCGGCTTCGGCCTCGCCGTCGTCATCTACGTCGTGCAGATCTTCTGGAGCCGGTGGTGGTTCACGCGCTTCGCGTTCGGCCCGATGGAGTGGCTGTGGCGGGCGCTGACCTACGGCGGCGCGCCATCGATGAAGCGATCGCCCGTCGAGGCAACGCAACACGAACCAGCGTGATCGCGCCGGGCGTTCGAGCCTCCCATGATCTGACGGCCACCGCCGGACAAGTCCGGCGGCTACGTCCGGTCGTAGGATTCGCGTTGCGGTTCGCGGTTCGCGGGTCGCGTTGCGGTTCGTGGTTCCGGGTTCGTCGCTCGCCGGTTGCGCGTTGCCGATTGCCGGTTGCCGGTTGCCGTCCGGCATTCGTCGTTCGTCGTTCGTCGTTTACTTGACGATCTGCCTCTCGAAGAAGGCGCGTCGTTCGTTGTCGGCCACCGGCATCGGCCCCATGCGCTCACCCAGCCGCATCGTCGCGTGCGTGTCGTCGTGCGCCGGCCAGCGCGCCAGCCCGCGCCCGTTCGGATCGCCGGTCTTCGCGAAGTTGGTCCAGTACGCGCCCATCGCGTCCGACACCGTGCGGTCGGCCGGTTCCCACGGACGCACCAGCTGCGACAACGTGCCGAAGATGTACGGCACGTCCGACGTGTGGAAGGCGCCGAACTCGGGATGGGCCGGCCAGGGCAACACACGATCGAAGTAATACGTGTAGACGTGCGGGCTGACCTTGCGCTGCGCCGTCGCCCACACGTCCATCGTCACGCGGGCGCGATCGCGCCCCGCCGCCTTCCTGAACATCGGCACGTCGGCATCGGTCGTCGGCTTGTACAACGCGAGGAACGCGTCGGCCTCGGCACCATACGTCTTGCGCGCCTCCGCCTCGTACGCCGCGAGCGAACTGTCGCCCGCTGGCCCGAATCCCGACACGCCGATGTCGTCGGCGGTGAAGCCCACCATCACCGGCACCTCCGCCGACGACGAGTCGAGCGGCACGACGTGCCCGTCGCGCACCGGTCCATTGGGTGGCACCGCGCCGCGGGCCGAGAGGGCCGGCGCAATGAAGTCGGTGGCGGGCATCGCGCGCAACGCCGCCACCGACGTCGCGCCACGCGCCTCCGCGAACGTCACACCGGCGGCTTCGCGCTCCTGCAGCGTCAAGCCGCGGCTCAACACGTTGCGCCCGAGCAGCCCCGGACCGCTCTGTGCGATGGCGCGCACGAACAGCCCTTTCGCGAGCGGCGACCGCATCAGGTCGGCGACCGAGATGGCGCCCGCCGACTGCCCGAAGATGGTCACCGTGGCCGGATCGCCGCCGAACGCGGCGATGTTGCGCTGCACCCAGCGCAGCGCGGCTACCTGATCGAGCAGACCGTAGTTGCCAGACACCTTGTCGGGCGATTCGGCGCTCAGACCCGGATGGACGAGAAACCCGAGAGGCCCCATGCGGTAGTTCAGCGTCACGACCACCACGCCGCGCGCCGCGAGCGGCGCCCCGTCGTACACCGCCACGGAGCTGGACCCTTCGTTGAAACCGCCGCCGTAGATGTAGACCATCACCGGCAGGCGCTCGGCCGCCGCGGCGGCGGGCGTCCACACGTTCAGGAACAGGCAGTCTTCCGAGACGGCGCCCTGCGTCATGAACTCCTCGGTCCATGGCAGACGCGACCCGGGTTGCGCCTGCACGCAGCTGGCGCCAAAGCGATCGGCCGGCCGCGCACCCTGCCAGGCCACGACGGGCTGCGGCGCCTTCCAGCGCGACTCGCCCACCGGCGGCGCCGCGAATGGAATCCCCTTGAACGCACGAATGCTTCCGCTCGTTCCCCTGGCGATCGACAGCGTCCCACCCTCGACGCGTACTGTGTCGCTCGCGGCGCCGCCTTGCCAGGCGAGCACACCGAACGTGGACAGCAGCACCCCGGCACCGGCGACGAGCAGCGTTCGCATGCCGCGCAGCGTATACCAGTGGTGCGTCGATCCGTGGTGGTGTCTGGTTCCCTTACTCACCTAGGGCAGGCAGATACCCGAAACGAATCGGGTAGCATAAGAGTCCCTTCGACGCGGAAAGGTACGGATGGCAGTCCACGAGACATTGACGACAGTGCTGGAGCGCGACGCGGAGACGATCGTCGCCGGCTGGGTGACGCGCCTCGACGCCGAGATCCAGGATGGCCGGATCGCCGGCGCGGAGGTGCGCGACCAGGCGCGCAAGCTGCTGAAGCTGATGTCGACGGCCGCCGCCGAAAGCCTCGATGCGGGCAGCGCCGCGTGGGCGCCCGTTCGCGGCATCCTCGACGACATCTCGCGCACGCGCGCCGTCCAGGGCTTCACGTCGTCGGAAACCGCCACCTTCGTCTTCTCGATGAAGCAGCCGCTCTTCGCGCAGATTCGCGCCGTGGTCGGTGACGACCCGGCGAAGCTCGCCGAGCTCACCTGGACGGCCACCGAACTGATCGACCGTCTCGGGCTGCACACGGTCGCCAGCTTCCAGAAGACGCGTGAGGAGATCATCAAGCGTCAGCAGGAAGAGCTCCTGGAGCTCTCGACGCCAGTCGTCAAGCTGTGGGACGGCGTGCTCGCGTTGCCGATGATCGGCACCCTCGACAGCGCCCGGACGCAGGTGGTGATGGAGGCGCTGCTGCAACGCATCGTCGAGACCGGCGCCGAGACGGCGATCATCGACATCACCGGCGTGCCCACCGTCGACACGCTCGTCGCACAGCACCTGCTGAAGACGGTCAGCGCGATCCGCCTGATGGGCGCCGACTGCATCATCAGCGGCATCCGCCCGCAGATCGCCCAGACGATCGTCCACCTCGGTCTCGAGTTGCAGGGCGTGACGACGAAGGCGACGCTGGCCGACGCGCTGGCGCTGGCGCTCAAGCGTTCCGGCCTGACCGTCACCAAGGTCAAACCGGCCTGACCAACTCATGGACCGGATACCCATCCTTCGCATGGGCGAGTTCCTCCTGGTGAGCATCCAGGTGGACATGCACGATCAGCTCGCCCTCAGCCTGCAGGACGACCTCACGACGCGCATCCAGGAGACCGGCGCGCACGGCGTGTTGATCGACATCTCGGCGCTCGAGAT
>DATJTM010000496.1:0-13741 GCA_035503395.1 Luteitalea sp. | reverse complement strand
CTCACTCGGCATCGGATAGATGAAGTCGAGACCGGCCTTGTCGTCGGGCCCGATGGCCGGCGGTACCGGCGTCACCGACTGGCAGCACGACGGATACATGATGTTGCTGGTGGCGGCGGTGACGGTGCCATCGGTCGGCGTGTGCCCGAGCCCGATCGCGTGACCGACTTCGTGCGTCGCCACCCGGGTCAGGAACAACGACGTCCCGAGCTGCGGCATCTCCGCCTTCGTGGTGAAGACGACGAAGCCAGAGGTGATCTTCGAGAAGTTGGTCCCGTTCACGGTGCGCGACACCGACGAATAGCAGGCGCCGCCGATGGCGATGACGCCGCTCGTGGTGATGTCGTCGTCGGGATCTTCGTAGGTGATCAGGCCGGCCCCCGGCACGGGCGGCGCGCCGCAGTTGAGCAGCGTCGACGCGGCCATCGGCCCGCGCGTGCCGCCGTAGGTCAGCGTCAGCGACGCCGACGTCGGCTCCGTCCACGCGGCCATCGCGGTCGCGAGCTCCGCGTCGCTGTTGCCAGATGTCAGCGGCGAGTTGGTCAGCGTGTTGCGGTACCACACGACCGGCGTGCCGCTGTCGGCCTCGTGCCAGCGCATGTTGCCGAGCAGCTTGAAGGCTTCGACCGCGGGCGTCGCCGTCCCCAGGGCGCCGACGACAGGCGCATCAGGCGCCGAGAGACGGAGCGGCTCGCGACCGCGGACGCGGCGCACCGCCTCGGTGAAACCCGAAAGTGCGCGGCGGGCGGGCGTCGCCGGTCCGCCGAGCGTCGGCAGGTCGGCGCCCTGCGAAATCAGCTGCAGGCCAGCCGAAGAACTGCGAACGCCATAGACGGACGCCGACATCGCCGACGGGCGCCACTGGTTGCCGTGGCGTTCGACGAGCGCGACGATGTCGTCGCCGACGATGAAGGTGGCCGCCCCTGGAACGGCCAGTGTGTGCTCGCCGAGGGTGCCGCCCAGTTCCCGAATCTCGAAGGTGCGCTCCGCCCCGCCGGTGTAGTCGTCGATCACCCGCAGGCGCGCCACGGTCTCGATGACGCCCGAACCCGGACGTCGCTCGGTGCGCACCGCTTCTATCCGCCCGCGGACGATGCGGCCGGCGGCAGCGATGGCTTCGGCATCGGTCCGCGCGCGGAGGGTCGCCGCCTCGGCGGGCGCAGCCGCCCCTGCGGCCATGACGAAGAGGGTCGCGAGCAGGCGAACGAGGGGCGGGGCCGTGTGAGGCGCCCTGGGGAGGCGGGCCATACGCGGCCTGCCTGTGCAACACGACTGCCGCCGGAATGCCGCGCCAAATCGAGGAAACTGGCCGGCGGCGTGTGAACGTCGCCCCACGCGCCCCACCGTCACGCACACTTCCGTAGGTGCGATTACAGTTCCGTCACCCTGGGCGTGGTTCTGCCAGGGGGCCGCGACCGAGCCTCCCGCGTCGTTCCGGAGACCCGCATCAGCGCACGCTATTACGCACGAGCTAAATACGTCGGGCGCGATTTACCCGGCAGGCATCTCCTATAATCGCGAGGCTCGTCGCAGGGATCCGATCTCCGGAAGTCCCGTCGACGCCGGAGGTTCCGATGCCCTCGTTCCGTGGAGCGGCCCTGGTGGCCCTCGCACTGCTCGCTGCTGCCCCGCCTGCCTTCGCGCAAGGCGCGTCGACCTGGTTCCTCGCTGAAGGCGCCAACAACGCGACCTTCGTCGAAGAGATCCAGGTCGGCAACCCCAGCGCGCAGGCGCTGAACGTCACCGTCACGCTCCTGCCGCAGGCCGACGCCGTCGCGCCGACGACGAGCAAGACGTTTCCGCTGGCCGGCACCGCCCGTCTCACCGTTCGCCTGGGCAGCGACTTCAACCTCAATGGCAGCGCCTCGGCGCGCGTGACCGCCGTCCTCGCCAGCGACAACACCACGCCCGCCGACGTCGTCGTCGAGCGCACGATGTCCTTCACGAACGGACGCGGGTCGCACAACGCCAGCGGCGTCCGCCAGACCGGCTTGTCGGAGCGCTGGACGCTGGCCGAGGGGTCGGGCGGCGTGTTCGAGACCTTCGTGCTGGTGGCCAACCCGAACGCGACCGCGACCCGCGTGCGCGCCACCTACCTGACCGGACAGGGCCAGTCGTTCACGACCGAGCAGGAGGCTCCGGCCAATTCGCGCCTGACCTTCTACCCGAGGGGTGAACACACGGCACTCGCCAGCGAGGACTTCTCGACCATCATCGAGTCGCTGACGACGGGCAACGCGGTCATCGCCGAACGCGCGATGTACTTCGACGGATTCCAGAGCGGCCACGACGCCCTCGGCGTGACCAGCCCCAGCACCACCTGGCTGTTCGCCGAAGGCTTCACCGGCGGCAATGCCGAGACGGCATTCGAGACATTCCTGCTGCTCGTGAACCCGGGGGCCACTGCAACCACCGCCACCGTCGACTTCCTCCTCGACAACGGCCAGGTCGTGTCGCGCAACTACCCGCTGGCGCCGCGCCAGCGCTTCAACGTGTGGGTGGACGACGAGGGCCGCAGCTTCGACTCGCGCCTGACCGCCGCCGCCTTCGGCATCCGCGTCACGTCGGTCGACCCGATCGTCGCCGAGCGCGCGATGTACTGGGGCACGCCGTCGGTCGCCGATCCGTCGACGCCGACCTTCCCGTGGGTCGAGGGACACGCCACGGCCGGCATCATCGCCGGTGAGCCGAAGTGGGCGTTCGCCGAAGGCCAGCAGGGCGTCTTCGGTTCGTCGGCGACCCGCTACGACTCGTTCTTCCTGCTCGCCAATCCGCAGAACATCCCGGTCCTCGTCCAGGCCACGTTCGTCCGCGAGGACGGCAAGGGCATCGTGCGCACCAAGTGCCTGGCGCCGAACTCGCGCAACAACATCTGGGCGGCCGAATATCCGGAACTGGCCGGCCAACGCTTCGCGACGTTCCTCGAGTCGATTGCCAGCGCTGAAGCGTCCTGCCCCGCGACGGCCAACACGGGCTTCGTCGCCGAGCGCGCGCTCTACTCCGGCGCCCGCTTCCTCGCCGGGCACGTCAACGCCGGCACGCCGTGGGTCGGCACGATCGCGCCGCCGCCGGTGGCCCCCGCGTTTGCGATCACCAGCGTGGCGCCGTCGGCCGGCCGGCTCGGTGGCGGTCAGAAGATCACCATCACCGGCGCCGGCTTCCAGCAGGGCGCGCGCGTGATCTTCGACAACGCGCAGTGGACGGCCGATCGCGACGCCAACACCAAGCTGCCCGACGTCGACGAGGCGACCGGTGTCACGGTGTCGCAGGACGGCACGACGATCACGGCCGTGACCCCGGCCCGCGACTTCTACAACGGCTACCAGACGGCCGGCCCGACGACGGTACGCGTCCTGAACCCGGACAACACCGAGCTGACGCTGGTCAACGGCTACACGTTCAAGCTGAACGTGCTCGCGTTCGGCGACGATTACGTGTTCGGCACGGTGGCTGGTGGCGGCCGTGCGGCCACGCCGTGGCCGACACGCCTCGAAGCCCTCCTCAAGTCGTACCAGAAGGACGTGCTGAACCCGTCGACGGGCGCCGCGACCGGCAGCAAGGTGCTGCAGTTCGGCGAGTTCGTGTCGGTGACCAACGGCGGCGTCGTCGGCGAGTGCGTCTTCGCCACCGGCGCGGGCTGCATCGCTCAGTCGGGCAACGGCCGCTTCCCGGTGCTCGCCGGCCCGGTGGTCAACGACTCGGCCGACAAGTTCGACGTCGTGATCTTCTCGGAAGGCGTCAACGACCTCGAGGCCGGTGTCACTCCCGGCAGCGTCGCGCAGGGCCTGACCGAGATGGTGATCGCCGCGCGCGACCGCAACATCGTCATCATCATGTCGAAGTTCGAAGAGGCCAACGTCGGCAGTCTGAACGCCGGTCAGGTCGACGCGCTCGGCGACGCGATCTGGGGCGTCACCGAGAACGGCAGCCTCCGCGTCGAGATCTATCGCCAGGCGTTCTTCCGCACGGCGACGAGCGGTGGGTCGCCCACCCAGGCTGGCTACGACTCGATGGCCAACGACCTGTTGACGAAGCTCACGCGCGAGTTCCCGCTGCAGCCGTGCGACGCGCGCAACGACAAGCCGGGCAAGGGATGCCCGCGTAACCCATAGGTCCCGACGCACACGGGGCCCGTTCACACGAACGCGGCCCCGCTGCCCGTCAGGGTGGCGAGGCAGGGCGGCCCCGGCCGCCGGTCCCCGACGCGTCTTCCGCAATGCTCACCGGCTCGCTCCCCCTCTTGCGCTCCCGCCCCGTGGCCCTGCAGGCGTTCGGCGCGCTCTTGCTCTTCGGGATGCTGGCCGTGATCCACACCTGGCCGCTGGCAACGGCGCCGGCCTCGCTCGGCCGTACCGACAACAAGGACACCGTGCTGAACACCTGGGCCCTCGCCTGGGTGGCACACGCCCTGACGACCGCTCCGTCGCGGGTACTCGACGGCAACATCTTTCACCCCGAACGTCACACGCTGGCGTTTTCGGAGCCGGTGATCGTCCCCGGCGCGCTGTCGGTCCCGGTGCGCGCGGCTGGCGCCGATCCGGTCCTGACCTACAACATCTCGCTGCTGATCGGTTACGCGTTGTCGGCGTGGGCGATGCAGTGGCTGGCCTGGCGCTGGACGGGCCACTATGGCGCGTCGCTCGTCGCCGGCAGCCTGTTCACGTTCAACGCGCACGCGCTCGTCTCGATGGGGCACATTCAGGCGATCCACGCCTACGGTCTGCCGTTACTGCTCGTCGGGCTCGACGGGCTGATCGACCCGGCCGGCCGGCGCCTGTGGCACGGACTGCTCGCCGGCGCTGCGACCGGGCTGCTGGCGCTGACGTCCGGCTACCTGACCATCTTCGGCATCGTCACGGCGCTGATCGTGATCGCCGTGCGCGCGCGGGACCTTCTCACCGCCCCGTATCGGCCGCTGTTGGTGGCCGGACTGGCCGGCGCCGTCGTCGCGGGCGCCCTCGTCGCCCCCGTGCTGCGCGCCTTCGTCGCGGTGCGGCAGACGCACGGCTTCGAGCGGTCGCTCGACCTCGTCGCGCAGATGTCGGCCAATGCGTCCGCCTATGCCGCCACACCGGCGCGCGTCCATCAGGCCTGGGCCGCCGACGTCTATGCGCGTCAGGCGCCACGTGATTCCCTGTTCCCCGGCCTGATCGCGACCGCGCTGGCCGTCGCTGGTGTCGTTGTGTGGCGGCCGCGACGCACGGCACACGTATGGATCGGTATCGCCATCGCCCTGACCGGCCTGCTGCTCTCGTTCGGCCCGGCGACGCCGCTCTACCGTCCCTTCTACGCGCTCGTGCCGTTTGCGAGTGGTGTTCGCGCCGCCAGCCGGTTCGGTGTGCTGTGGCTGACGGGCATCGCGGTGCTCGCGGCGTTCGGCACCGCGGCCCTCGCGGCGCGCCGCACACAACGCGTCGCGCTGCTCGTGAGTGCCCTGGCGCTGGTCGGCGTCAACGTCGAAGCGTTTCGCGGGCCGGTGCCATTCGTGCCGGTCACACCGGTGTCACCGCTCTACGATCGCCTCGCGGCCCTGCCCGACGGCGTCGTCGCCGAGATGCCGTTCTGGTGGGATCCGATCGACGTGCCGCGCAACGCCGACTACATGCTCGGCGCCACGCACCACTGGAAGCCGCTGCTCAACGGCTACAGCGGCTTCACGCCCGCCTCGTATCGCCGGCACGCCGACGCGCTCTGGTATTTCCCGTTCCGCGCTGCGTCGTTCGACATGCTGCGCGAGACGGGTGTGCGCTACGTGGTGCTGCACCTGGCCGACTACGGCAGCCAGCGTCGCGACGCCATGACGATCATCAGCGACTCCGGACGCCTCCGGATGCTCGAACGTACGAACGACGCGGTGCTCTATGAAGTCGTTCACTAAGGAGAGGCGCGTTCCCCCGGATGCGCCGAGAGAAAGCCTGCACATGTCTGTGTCGTTGCCCCGTCGCCTCGTCCTCTCGTTCGTGCTGCTCGTCGCCGCTGCGTCGCTGGCGCGCGCGCAGTCGGCCTCGCGCTGGTTCCTGGCCGAGGGCGCCAGCAACGGCGTCCTCGAGCAGGAGATTCTCGTCGCCAATCCGAGCGGCAACAATCTCACCGTCACCGTGACCCTGCTGCCCGATCCGAGCGCCGTGATCGCACCGGGCACCGACCTTTCGAAGTCGTTTCCCCTCAAGGCGACCGGCCGACTGACGGTGCGGGTGGCCGAGGCGTTCGCCGGCCTGAACGGGGCCGCGTCGGCGCGGGTGGCTGCCGTGGTCGCCGGGACCTCGACTGCGGCCGACATCGTCGTCGAGCGGTCGATGTACTTTCCCGACGGCACGCGCGTCGGCGCCCACAACGCGAGTGGCGTCACCGAGCCGGCCGCGCGCTGGATTCTCGCCGAGGGCGCCAGCACCGGCAGCTTCAGCACGTTCATCCTCGTCGCCAACCCGAACGCCTCGGCCACCAGCGTGCGCGTGCAGTACCTGAAGTCCACCGGCGACGTCGTCACCTTCACCGACACGCTCGTTGCCAACAGCCGCAAGACCTACTGGCCGCAGAACGATTTCCCGGCGCAGCTCGGCGCGGCGGAGTTCTCGACCGTCGTCGAAAGCCTCGACGCCGGCAAGGAGATCGTGGCGGAACGGGCGATGTACTTCGACCCGTCGCCCACCGGCAGCCGTTTCGCGCGCAGCGGTCACGACGCGCTCGGGGTGCCCGAGGCCAGCACCACGTGGTATTTCGCCGAAGGCTACACGGGCGGCAATGCGCAGACCGCATTCGAGACGTTCCTGTTGCTCGCCAACACCAACGCGACGCCGGTGACGGCGACGGTGACCTATCAGCTGGATAGCGGGCAGACCGTGGTCAGCCCGCAGGTGCTCGCGCCCAACCAGCGACTGACGGTGTGGGTCGATGACCAGGGCCGGACGCTCGACCCACGCCTGAAGGGTGCCTCGTTCGGCATCACGGTGACCGCGACCGCGCCGATCGTCGCCGAGCGCGCCATGTACTGGGGCGCGCCATCAGCCGCCGACCCCACCACGCCCGTCCTGCCCTGGCGCGAAGGCCATGCGACGGCCGGTTCGCCCGTGCTCGCGGACACTTGGGCCTTCGCCGAGGGACGAGAGGGTGAGGATGCGGCCGGACGGCCGTACAGCACGTTCTTCCTGCTCTCGAATCCCGGCGCGACCGCAATCACCGTCAAGGCGACGTTCGTGACCGAGGACGGCGGCGGCGTCACGAGTACCGTTGTCGTGCCGGCCAGGGGCCGCGCCAACATCTGGCCGAACCCGGCGGTGCAGGTCGGCGCAGGCTTCCCCTTCCAAGCACTGGCCCATCGCCGCTTCGCGACGTTCCTCGAGAGCACGACGCCAGGGCAGACGTTCGTCGCGGAACGGGCGATGTACCTGTTCAACGACTTCAGCAGCGGCCACGTCAACATGGGCACGCCGTGGAGCGGCACGATCGCCGAACCGGCCGCGGCGCCCAACACGGTCTCGGTGAGCAACTACACGCCCAAGGTGATGCGCCTGAGCGGCGGTGAGGCCATCACGATCACCGGCACGGGGTTCTCGGCCGACTCCGAAGTCACGGTCGACGGCATCGCCGCCACCGTGACTGCGACGACGTCGACGTCGATCACGGCGGTCGCGCCGCTGCGCACCGCGGCCGCCGGCTTCGGCTCGCTCAACGCAAGTCTCATTCGCATCACGAGCTCCGGCGCCACGCGACAGGTCGGGACGATCGCGCGCGTGTTCCGTGTGCTCTCGATCGGCGACAGCTTCACCGAAGGCCAGCTGGTCGAGCGTGTTCCGCCGGTGCCGCCAGCGACGACGCCGACGCAGATCTACTCGTTCGCCGAGCCTCCCTATCCCGAGATGCTGGAGGCGATCCTGCGCTCCAACCCGCGCTACGGCAGCAACGCCGACGTCGACAACGAGGGCTTCTCGGGCGAGTGTGCCTCGATCAACGGCTGCTCGGGCAACACGTCCCGGGGTGTGACCCGCATCGGAACGCTGACGACCAACAAGAAGTACGACGTGGTCATCATCCTCGAGGGCTTCAACGACCTGAACTCGGGCGCGACGCTGAGCCAGGCGATCACCGCCCTGCGGACGATGGGACAGACGGCACGCGCATCCGGCGCGACGGTCGTCATGGGGCGGATCCATGTCATGCGCGCCGACATGTGGGACGCCATCCGCACGATGGCCGGCGAAGAGAAGTTCGTGCGGGTCGACTTCGGCACCAGCGTCGAGATCGGCACCGACAACGTGCACCCGACTCAGGACGGGTACGAGACGATGGCCGACATCGCCTATGCCGCCGTGCGGGCGGCGATTCCATAGGTGGTAAGCTTCCAACTCAGGCGTAGACGCGCTGTCCTTCCCCGGCGCGGGCCTCAGGTCACTTCAATGTTGCTCCGGATCGCGCTCGCGCTCCTGTTCTGCGCCGGGACGGCCATGCCTGCATTCGCGCAGGCCGCCAGCACCTGGTTCCTGGCCGAAGGCGCCAGCAACGGCACCTTCGACGAGGACATCCTCGTCGGCAATCCGTCGACGAGCGCCGTACGCGTCACGGTCACGCTGCTGCCAGCGCCTGATGCCGTGATTGCGCCCGGCGCGGTGCTCGAACGGGGATTCGACCTGCCGGCCACCGGCCGTCTCACCGTGAACCTGCGGCGCGACTTCCCGGGTCTCAACGGCGCGACGTCGGCCCAGGTCTCGGGCAGCCAGGGCGGCACGCCTGCCGACATCGTCGTCGAGCGTTCGATGTTCTTCCCGCTGACCGGCACACCGTACGCCGGCGGGACGGGCGCCAGCGGCGTCGGCGCGCCAGCGACGCGATGGATCCTCGCCGAGGGCTCGGCCGGCGTCTTCGAGACGTTCATCCTGATCGCTAACCCCAGCCCTTCGGCCGCGACGGTCACCGCGCGCTACCTGCGCGGCGATGGCACCAGCGTGTCGGAGACGGTGCCGGTCGCTCCCGGCAATCGCGCCACGCTGTGGCCGAGTGCCCGGACGGATCTGGCCGGGCAGGGCTTCTCCACCGTCGTCGAAAGTGATGCGCCGGTCGTGGCGGAACGGGCGATGTACTTCGACAACTTCCGCAGCGGCCACGACGCCGTTGGCGTGCCGGCCACGGGCGGCAGCAGCGGCCGCAGCACCTGGTACTTCGCCGAAGGCTTCACCGGCGGCAATCCACAGATCGCGTTCGAGACGTTCCTGCTCATCGGCAACGACAACGATCAGCCGGCCGTGGTGACGGCGACCTTCTTCCGCGACAGCGGCAGTCCGGTCACCAAGACGTACCACGTCCAGGCCCGCAGCCGTTTCAACATCTGGACCGATCAGGAGCGCACCGACGATGGCGCGTCGCTCCTGCTCCCTGCGACGGCCTTTTCGGTGCGCATCGACAGCACCATTCCCGTCGTCGCCGAACGCTCGGTGTACTGGGGCACGCCGTCGGCAGCCGATCCGACGACGCCGATCTTCCCGTGGAAGGAAGGCCACGTGGTGGCCGGGATCGAGCAGCCGGAAACGCGCTGGGCGTTCGCGGAAGGACGGCAAGGCGAAGACGGATCCGGTGGTCGCTTCGACAGCTTCTTCCTCGTCGTCAATCCGAATCCGGTCGACATCGAGGTCCGTGCGATCTTCGCCACCGAAGACGGCACCGGTGTCACCGCCACGGTCACGGTGCCGGCCAACACGCGGCGCAACATCTGGCCGGCGCCTGGACTGAGCCCAGACTTCGATCTGCTGCAGGGACGACGCTTCGCGGCCTTCCTCGACACGCTGGGCGGACAGGCCTTCGTCGCCGAACGTGCCATGTACTGGAACGACTATGTCGGCGGGCACGCCAACGCCGGCACCCCCTGGAACGGCTCGTTCGTGGTCCCGGGGGCGAAGCCCGCCGACGTCCGGGTCACCGCCCTGAGCACGACGTCGGGCAGGCTCTCGGGCGGCGGCACCGTGACGATACGCGGAAAGAACTTCAGCAACACCCCGGTCGTGACCTTCGGCGGCGTGCTGGCCACCGTCAACGCCATCCGCACGGAGGCCGAAACGGGCGACCGGCTGATCGACGTGACGGTGCCGGCGCGGACGGTCACGACCGGCTTCGGCGCAGCCGGCCCCGAAGCGGTGATCGTGCGCGACGGGTCGCGATTCCTGCGCGCGCCGAACTTCACGCGCTATTTCAGCGTGCTGGCCTTCGGCGACAGCCTGACGTACGGCATCTCGAATGCCTACGACATCGGTGGCATCCGCATTCCCGTGCAGATCAACCGCCCCTATCCGCGGGAATTGAAGGCGCTGCTCGCGAGCAACCCGCAGTTTGGCGCGTACAGTTTCGTGACCAACGCGGGATGGCCAGGTGAATGGGTGACGGTCGCGGGCTTCAACGGCAGCCCCGGTGGCAGCGTGCGGTCCCCCAGGTGCACGGCGGACCAGGCGAACTGTCTGTATCCCCAAAGCCCGAACCCGAGCGACAGACTGGCTCCTTACGATGCCGTGTTATTCCTCGAAGGCATCAACGACCTGAACAACTCGGTTGCGCCAAGCACGGTCCGCAATCGGATGCGTGACATGGTCGTCGACGCGAAGGGCAAGGGAGCTCAGGTCCTGCTGGAGCTGTTCTCCTCGTACGGCCGCGACCAGAAGACCGGTGAGCCAGCCACGATTCCTGCCGCCGTGTCGCAGTACAACAGCCTGCTCGACGCGCTCGCCGTCGAACAGTCGGTGTACCGCGAGTTCTACGCCGGCATCGACATGTGCCCCGACGGCCTGCACCCGAACCAGACCGGGTACGATGAAATGGCGTCGATCGCTTACGCGAAACTGCGCGACATCTTCCGTCGCTGCCCGCCGGGTGTCACGAACTGTCAGTAACCAACCTGCAAGCAGCCAAAGCGCGAAAAGGTCAAGAAGTTCAAGAAGCGCAAGAAGGACGGAGAAGGCACGAGCCGGGCACCGCGAAACCGGCATCCCGGACACGAGCCCCGTTTACACGGAGCGGATACGACACCGACACCGGGCATGGGTGAGAACGGAGATGACAGAGGGATGCAAGAACAGTAACGACCTCTGCTCAGCCTCTTGGCCCTTTTGGGCCTTTTCGACCTTTTCGACCTTTTGCTGATGTCAGCGTGTCCAGTAGACAACCCTGACGGCCATCAACACGGCGAGGATTGCGCCGTACGTGAACGGCTCGCGCAGGTCGTCGCCCTTGACGATCCACAGCAGGTGCACGACGCCACAAACGGCGGCGACGTACGCGAGGCGGTGCAGCGTCTGCCACTTGCGACCGAGGCGTCGAATCCAGCCCGTCGTCGAGGTGACCGCGAGCGGCAGCAGGCACAGGAAACCCGCCACACCGACCGTGATGTAGCGACGCTTGGCGACGTCGGCCAGGATTGACGCCAGATCGAAGAACTGATCGAGGACGACGTACGTCGCCAGGTGCAGGCAGACGTAGAAGAACGCGAACAGTCCCAGCAGTCGCCGCCACTGGATGATGCCGTTCCAGCCCGTGAGGCGGCGCACGGGCGTCACGGCCAGACTCACGAGCAGCAGTCGCAGGGCCCACTGCCCTGTCTCGTCGGTGATGTCGTCGATCGGGTTCGGGCTCAGTCCGCCGAACACCGCGCGATAGACCAGCCACGCCAGCGGCGCGAGGCACAGAATCCACACCAGGGGCTTGGCCGAACGGAACGACACACGGACGGCCTTCGGCGGTCGGCCTTCGGCCTTCGATAAGTCGGGCATCGTTCGTCGTTCGTCGGCGCTCAGTAGTTCTTCTTGAGATCGAGGCCCTTGTACAACCCGGCGACCTGGTCGGCGTAGCCGTTGAACATCAGCGTCTCGCGACGGAAGAACTCGCCGATGCGGCGTTCGCGTGCCTGGCTCCAGCGCGGATGGTCGACCTGCGGATTGACGTTCGAATAGAAGCCGTACTCGTTGGGCGCCGACACGTTCCACGCGGTCTGCGGCTGGCCGGAGGTCAGGCGGATGCGGACGATCGACTTGATGCTCTTGAAGCCGTACTTCCACGGCACCACCAGCCGCAGCGGCGCGCCGTTCTGGTTCGGCAGCGTCTTGCCGTAGAGACCAACGGCCATGAGCGTCAACGGATGCTGTGCCTCGTCGAGCCGCAGGCCTTCCTTGTACGGCCACTGGAGCACGGGCGACCGCAGGCCCGGCATCTCGCTCGGGCGCTGCACGGTGGTGAACTCGACGAAACGCGCCTTGGCGGTGGGCTCGACGCGCTTCAGCAGGTCGGCCAGCGGGAACCCGTTCCACGGGATCACCATGGACCACGCTTCGACGCAGCGGAGGCGGTACACGCGCTCCTCGAGCGGGAACCACTTCAGCAGATCGTCGAGCGCGTAGTCGCCGGGCTTGCCGACCTCGCCGTCGATCTTCACCGTCCACGGCAGCGGCTTGAAGCGCCCGCTGTTGGCCTTGGGGTCGCTCTTGTCGGTGCCGAACTCGTAGAAGTTGTTGTAGCTGGTGATGTCGTCGAGGCTGTTGAGCGTCTCGCCGGTCGTGCTCAACGGACTCTTCTTCACATTAGCCAGCGGGGTCTGCGCGCTGGCCGACTCCGGCGTCAGCAGCGCTCCAGCCAGCCCGCCAGTGGCCAACCCCACCGAGGCTAGGAAGCGTCGGCGGTCCAGGTAGAGCCGCTCGTCGGTGATGTCGCGGGTGGGAATGGGCGATGACGTCCGAATCAGCATGCGATGTCCCCGGCGTCCGGCAGCGACGCCTCTCCTTCTCTGACGCACCGGCCGTGCGCCGGGCCTCATCGTGGCACAACCCGCCCCGGGCCGACGGAACCGGCCGACAAGTCGGCCGGCTACGGAATGTCGGGATCGCACGTAGCCGTAGGACTTGGTCCGACGGTCGGTTGACAGCGGGACGGCCGGACACAGTCCGGCCGCTACACCTGTCGAAGACGGCGCTGGTCGCTTGCGGCCTGCGGGCCTACAGCCTGCCTGCGGTCCGATTACAGACTCGCCGACTGCCTACCGCCCGTCTAGCTGCCAGTTGCCGTCGCCGTTCCCGTACCCCGTACCCCGTTCCCCGTACCCGGTCCCCGGTCCCCGTGTCCCGTTTCCCGTTTCCCGTCGCCGAGACGGTACCCTGTCACCGTGCCGGCTGCCGTCACGCTCGTGTTCGTCACCTGGAATGCGCGGGCGCATCTCATGCGGGCTCTCGAGGCAGCACGACCACTCGGCTTCCCCATCGTCGTCCTCGACAATGCGTCGAGCGATGGCACGGCCGACGAGGTGCGACGCACGGCGCCCGACGTCACGCTCCTGGCGAAGGACACCAACCTGGGCTTCGCCGGCGGTGTGAATGCGGGCGTCGCGGCGACCACGACGCCGTGGGCGCTCATCCTCAACCCCGACATCCTGCTTACGCGAGTGGCGATCGAGCGGATGCACGCCGCCGGGGAGGCGGAGGCGGCGATCGGTGCCGTGGGCGCACAGCTGGTCGGCCCCGACCAGACCCCGCAGGCCGAATACAGCATCCGCCGCTTCCCCACGCTCGGGACCTGGGCCACCGACCTGCTGCTCGTCGATCACGTGTGGCCGGGCAATCCGGCCTCGTCGCACTACATGGCCGACGACCTGGATCGGCAACGCGATCAGGACGTCGAGCAGCCGGCCGCCGCGTGCCTGCTGATCCGACGCGCCGCCTTCGACGCGGTTGGTGGCTTCGACACCAGGTTCCATCCGGCGTGGTTCGAGGACGTCGACTTC
>DATJTM010000495.1:0-2985 GCA_035503395.1 Luteitalea sp. | reverse complement strand
CGAGGTCGCGGACGATGCCGAACTTGGTGGCGATCAGGACCTTGTCGCGATGCGGCGCGAGCGCCTTGCCGACCAGCCGCTCGTTGGTGTGTGGCCCGTACATGTCGGCCGTGTCGAACAGCGTCACCCCACGCTCGACCGCGTGGTGAATCGTCGCAATCGACTGCGCATCGTCGCGCGGCCCGTAGAAGTCGGACATGCCCATGCAGCCGAGGCCGATGGGGAAGACGGGAAGCTTGTCGGGACCGAGCGTGCGCGTGGGGATCGCCATCCCCGCACCGTATGGGACGGTCTCGACAAAGTCAAAAGTCTGAAGTCAAAAGGCAGAAGTCAGTAGGACACCGGCAGAGGCCGAAAACAGAAGGGCGCCTCAGAGAGGCGCCCCTACCGTCACTGGTCCGCCGAAGCCTTGGCGAAGGCGGAAGGCCCTATCGACGGCCGAAGGCCGACTGACGAAGGCCGAAAGGTAGGGCCGGGCTGGGACAGCCGGCCCTACCTGCTCGTGGTTCTACTGCGGACTGGTGGCGGGACGCGCCGGGGTGCCCGGCGTTGGCTGGGCGGGGCGCGCCTTCGGGAGCGGCTTGCGCGGGAACAGTGCGTCGCGGTTGGCCGCCTGGTAGGCGAACGTCGCGATGATGATCGCGTTCTGCATCAGGTCCTGCGGCACCGCGCGCTCGTAGAGGTCGAGATTCGTGTGGTGCGTGCGTGACGAGTACTCCAGCGGATCCTGGATGAACTGGAAGCCGGGCAGGCCGACGGCGTCGAACGCCTGGTGATCGGTGCCGCCCGTGTTGCGGATCGTCAGCGTCTGCATGCCGATGTTGTGGAACGGCTTCATCCAGGACTCGAACACCGGGGCCGCCGCTTCGTTGCCCTGCAGGTAGATGCCGCGGAACGTGCCGCCGCCGTTGTCCATGTTCAGGTAGACCGACAGCTTGCCGTGCTCCGGCTTCACCTTCATGTCGGTTGGGTCGGCGAAGTGTTCCTTGACGTAGGCGCGCGAGCCGAGCAGCCCCTGCTCCTCACCGGTCCACAACGCCATGCGGATCGTGCGGCGCGGCTTCAGGCCGGTGGCCTGGAGGATGCGCATCGCCTCCATCATCACCGCCGAACTCACCGCGTTGTCGGTGGCGCCCGTACCCGTGTGCCACGAGTCGAAATGCGCCCCGATCATCACGACCTCGTCGGCCTTGTCGGTGCCGGGAATCTCCGCGACGACGTTATAGACGTCGAGCGACGTGTCGACGAAGCGGCTGCGGACGTTCATCGTCAGCTTCACCGGCAGCTTCTTGTCGAGCACACGGAGCAGGCGCCCGTAGTGTTCGGCGGCGAGCACCACGTTGGGCACCGGCATCTGGCCTTCGACGGTGCGATCGCCGTCACCGGGCGCCGGCCCCTGGGCGATCACGGTGCCGTTGTCACCGCGCGCACCGGCCGACATCTCGACGACGGCGAGCACGCCTTCGTCCTTGTAGAACGCGAGGCGCTTCTTGCGGAACGCCATCGAGCCGGGGCCACCGAAGCCGGGGAAGCGGCGGGCCGGTCCGATCTGCTCGCGCGAGAGTTCATCGAGACCAGACTCGGTGTAACGGCGGGTCGGCGACTCGAAGTACGCGGCAATCTCGCGAGCCGGCGACTGCAGCACGAACTTGCCCTTCAACTGCCCCTTGTACTTCGCGAAGTCCTCGTCCTTTTCGATGGCGACGGCAACGGCCTCGCCAGTGACCTCGCCGTCGGTGCCCGGCGTCCACGCCTTGGGATAGCCGAGGATGACGAAGGGCTGCGGCGAGTCGAGGCGGATCGAGGTGTGTTCGTTCACCCAGCCACGTCCGAACGGTCCCCACTTCTCGGTGTGGACGTTGGCGAGGCCCCACGACTTCAGCTGCTGCTGCGTCCACTCCGCCGCCTGGTGCATCAGCGGCGAATTGGTCAGGCGCGGCCCATGGACGTCGGTGAGGTAGCTCAGGGTCTCCATCACCTTCGAGTTGGTCGTCGCTTCCTGCTTGATGCGGTACAGCGCATCGAGGTTCGGCTCGTCGCGCGTCTGGGCGGCGAGCGGCGCAACGAGCGTCGACGCGACGACCGTGGCCACGGTCGCACGTCGCACCTGGCGGGGAAGATCCCAGCGGGTCATGCGTACTGTCTCCTTGACGAGGGTGCGCCGACCGCCGCGGGACGAACCGCGCGGGGGGCGGGGCGAATCGGAGGATCGTAACAAAACGACAACGGGCGCGCTCTTGTCAGAACGCGCCCGCGGGGAGGGCCCGAGTCGGCGGCCGCCTAGTTGGCGCCGGAGACTGTTGTCGGTACGGTGACCGGCGCCGGTGCGACCGCGCGCGCCAGGCGGCCCTGCGGGTGGTCGGGCGAACCGGCGAAGCGCCAGGCCTGGCGGTCGCGGTGCTCGATGAACGTCGCCAGGCTGACGGCGGGAATCGGCTGCCCCGGCGGCAGCTTGCGGTGCTCGTCGAGCGGGTTGACGTGCGTGCCGCCCTTCAGGAGCTCGTAGTGCAGGTGCGGACCGGTCGACAGGCCGGTCGAGCCGACGTTGCCGATGACCTCGCCCTGCGCCACGCGGACGCCCGCCCGGATGCCGGGGGCGATGCGCGAGAAGTGCAGGTAGCGGGTCTCGTAGCCGTTGTCGTGGCGGATGTAGACGCTGTTGCCGCCGCCGCCCGTCCAGCCGGCACGGACGATGGTGCCGCCGGAGACGGCCAGCACCGGGGCGCCGGTCGGGGCGCCGTAGTCGACACCGCGGTGCGCGCGTGCGGTGCGCAGGACGGGGTGGACGCGGCGGAACGAGAAGCCCGAGGTGACGCGCGGTTCGAACTTGAGCGGCGACTTCAGGAAGAAGCGGCGCATCGATCGACCGTCGCGGTCGTAGTAGTCGGCCTTCTGACCGGGCACCGCATACCGGAACGCCTCGAAGCTGCGGCCGCCAGTGGTGAAGCGCGCCGCGACGATGTCGCCGTAGCCGCCGAACTCACC
>DATJTM010000494.1:0-7940 GCA_035503395.1 Luteitalea sp. | reverse complement strand
TCACCGAGGAGTTCTGGCGCACCCGCTTCGGCGCCGATCGCACCATCGTCGGTCAGCGCCTGGTGATGGACAACGTGCCGCGGACGGTCGTCGGCGTGTTGCCGCGTGCTGCGTGGATCTTCCCGACCGACACGTTCTTCGTGCCGGCGGTGCTGGCGCCCGACACGTCACGCAGCGCACGCAATTCGCACTGGGCCTCGGTGTTCGGACGGCTCAAGCCGGGCGCGACGTTCGCCAGCGCCGACGCCGAGCTGAAGGCCATCAAGCGACGGCTGAACCCGCAGTATCCCGGCTACAAGCAGGAGTGGAACGTGCTCGCGCAGCCGATCGAGATGGTGCTTGGTGGGCTCACGCGCACGCCGATGCTGTTGCTGCTCGGCGCCGTCTCGCTCCTGCTCCTGATCGCCTGTGCCAACGTGGCCAACCTGATGCTCGCGCGCGGTCAGCATCGTGAACAGGAGCTGGCGACGCGCGCCGCCCTGGGCGCCGGCAGCGGCAGGCTCGCACGACAGTTGCTGACCGAAAGCGTCACCCTCGCCGCGCTCGGCGGCGTGTTCGGCGTGCTCGTCGGCGCTGGTGGCGTCCGCGTCCTCGAACGCCTGGCGGCCGACGCGTTGCCCATCGCGCTGACGCCGCAGCTGAACGTGCGCGTGCTGATCGCCTCGATGTCCGTCACGCTGCTCACCGGCCTGCTCTTCGGCCTCGTGCCAGCCCTCAGGGCGCGCCGCCCCGATCTGAACCTCGCCATCAACAACGGGGGCCGTCGTGCGACCGCAGCCGGCCGGCATCGCACCCAGGCGATGCTGGTGGCCGCCCAGGTAGCCCTGACGATGGTGCTGGTCGCCGCGGCGGGACTCCTGCTGCGGAGCCTGGCCAACACGTCGCGGGTCGATCCCGGCTTCGACGCCGAGCGCGTACTCGCCTTCAACGTCTCGCTGCCCGAGACGTCCTACGCCGACGACGACAAGCAGATGGCGTTCTCGCGGCAGTTCCTCGAGCGGCTGCGGGCGCTGCCGGGCGTCGAGCTCGCCGGCATGGGCCAGGCGATTCCCTTCAGTGGCGGCGGCTCGGGCGAGTACTTCCAGCGTCCCGGCACCGACGACTCGGAGAGGATGCTCGGTCGCCTGGACTTCATCTCGCCGGGCTATCTCGAGGCGCTGGGCGCGAGAGTCAGGGCGGGTCGCCTGGTCGCCGACGCCGACATGGTCGGCAGCGGTGTCCGCGTGGCGGTGATCAGCGAGACGACGGCGCGGCGCTTCTTCCCGGCCGGGGATGCGGTCGGGCAGTCGCTGCGGATTCAGGCCAACGAGTGGCGCGTCATCGGGGTCATCGGCGACATCGTCGACCGGCGCCTCGATGGTGAGCGCAAGCCCTTCGCGTGGGTCCCGGCGCCATTCCGGGCCCGGACCGAGGCGTTCGCGGTGCGCACCCGCGGGGTGCCGTTGTCTGTCGTCGGCGACATCCGCCGCGAACTCGCCGCGATCGATCCCGGCGTGGCGCTGGCCAACCCGCGCTCCCTCGACCACATGCGGGCCGGATCGATGCTGCAGCGCAAGGTTGTGCTCGGCCTGGTTGGTATCTTCGCTGCCACTGCGCTGCTGCTCGCCTGCGTCGGCATCTACGGCGTGATGGCGTACGTCGTGGCCACGCGTCGACGCGAGATCGGCATTCGCCTCGCGCTCGGCGCCGTGCGCGCGGCCGTCGTACGGCAGGTGCTCCTGGGCGGCGTCCGTCCGGTCGTTGCCGGGTTGGTGCTGGGCGTCCTCGGCGCCATCGTCGTCGCGCGGCTGCTGGCGACCGAGCTGTACGACGTCGGCGCGTCCGACCCGCTCGTGCTGGCCACCACGGCGATGACCATCGCCACCGCGGCGGTGCTGGCGTGCTGGATCCCGGCCTGGCGCGCCACGCGCGAGGATCCCCTGGAGTCGCTGCGTATCGAGTAGGCCAGCGAGGACAGACAGGCTTACGTCACCGCGTCGTCCTCGAAAAGGCCGATGTACGCGTCGTAGCGAAAGCGCCGGTTACGAGCGCGTCCGGTGAACTCACGGAGGATCCCGAGGTCGACGAGCCGCAGGACGATCTGGTTCGCTCCCGGGTAGGTGATATCGAGGAGCGACTGCACGTCCTTGGTGCTGATGATCGGACGCGTGTACAGGTACTCCAGCACTCGATGCCCGTTGCTGGCCGCTCGCCCCAGGTGCGTCGCGATGTCTCTTCGGTGCATCTCCCGAAGCGCGAGGATGCGCCGGGCGGTTTCGGCCGCTTGCAGGCTGACCGCGGTCACGCCGGCGAGGAAGAAGGCCAACCAGCCCTCCCAATCGCCGGAGTCCCGCACTGCCTGCAGGTGCGTGTAGTAGTCCTGACGGTATCGCTTGAAGTAGTGGGAGAGATAGAGGACCGGCTTGGTCAACGCCCCTTGCTCGCAGAGCAGGAAGGTGATGAGCAATCGTCCCAGCCGGCCGTTGCCGTCGAGGAACGGATGAATCGTCTCGAACTGCGCGTGTGCCAGTCCGACCTTGATGAGCAGCGGCAGGTCCTCGTCGTGATGAAGGAACCGCTCGAGCGCGCTCAGCGCATCCGGGACGTCTTCGGGTGGCGGCGGTACGAACGTCGCTTCTGCCAGAGTGGCTCCTCCGGGGCCAATCCAGTTCTGGCTGCGCCGCAGTTCGCCGGCCGTCAGCCGCGCCCCCCGAACGCCGTGGAGCAACTCGCCATGAATCTCCTTGATCAGGCTGACGGAGACCGGCAGATCGGTCAGGCGCTCGAGGCCGAGGTTCATGGCGCGCACGTAGTTGACGACTTCCGCCACGTCGTGCGGCCGGCCTTCGTCGTTCACGTGTGCTTCTTCTGCCAGCAGGTCCTGCAGCGAACTATGCGTGCCTTCGATCTGGCTCGAGAGCACCGCCTCGCGGCGCACGTACATGTAGACGAAGAGGTCAGGGTCGGGCAGCGTATGCACCGAGCCATCGAGGCGGCCCAGGGCGCGGTCGGCTGACGACAGCGCTCGCTGAAGCTCACCCTCGAGGCGCAGGAGCGGGTCTGGCGGCAGCGGACGCGGGATGAAGGCCAGGTAGCCGCTGGGGTGACGGCGATAGCTTCCGGCTCGCGCGCTGCTACTGGCTGCGTTCACCATCGGTCACCGAGCGTAACATAATAAACGCAGCGTTTATTATAGAGGCTTGCTTGACGCATGTTCAACGCGCCGTTGCATTGTCGTCCGCTCAGCATCGCGCAGTACGGGGCGGACGCTGGGTTGCTTCACCCGGACTATGCTGTGGCCGCCATGCTGCACCCGCAACGGTATTTCGATCCGGATCCGGCGACGCGTGCGATCGCCACTGCCCTCTACGAACGCGTCGCATCGCTGCCGCTCGTGTGCCCGCACGGGCACGTCGAGCCGAAGCTGCTCGCCACCAACGAGCCGTTCCCTGATCCGGCGACGCTACTGGTCATCCCCGATCACTACGTGACGCGGATGCTGTACTCGCAGGGCATCGCGCTCGAGCGCCTGGGCATCCCGACGCGCGATGGCACCGCGGTCGAAACCGACCCGCGGAAGATCTGGCAGCTGTTCGCCGACAACTTCCACCTGTTCCGGGGCACCCCGAGCGGCGCCTGGCTGCGGCACGAGTTCGCGGACGTCTTCGGCATCACCGACACGCTGGGCAGCGGTAACGCGATGGCGGTCTACGACCACATCGAGCAGGCGCTGTCGCGTCCCGAGTTTCGGCCGCGAGCCATGTACGAACGTTTCAACATCGAGGTGTTGTGCACGACAGACGCCGCCGGCGACACGCTCGAGCACCACAAGGCGATGCGCGACGAGGGCTGGGGCGCGGTGCGCCCGACGTTCCGGCCCGACATGGCGGTGACCCTGTCGCACCCGTCGTGGCGCGCCGAGATCGATCGGATCGCGGCGGCTACCGGTGAGGCGATGACGACCTATGCGTCGTTCATCCGTGGCCTCGAGGCGCGTCGCGCGTTCTTCAAGTCGATGGGGGCGACGGCAACCGATCACGCCGTGGTCGTGCCCTATACCGAACGCCTCTCCGACCAAGACGCGGCCGCCTTGTACGACCGCGCACTCGCCGGCGAGGCGAGCCAGGTCGACTCGGATCGCTTCGGCGCCCACATGCTCATGGAGCTGGCGCGCATGAGCGTGGACGATGGGCTGGTGATGCAGCTGCATCCGGGCAGCTTCCGCAACCACAATACGCGCGTCTTCGAGCGTTTCGGCGCGGATCGCGGCTGCGACATCCCGGTCCAGACCGAATACACGCGCAACCTGCACGCGCTGCTCAACGCCTACGGCAACGCCACCGGCTTCACGCTGGTGCTGTTCACGCTCGACGAGACGACGTACAGCCGCGAGCTGGCGCCGCTGGCCGGCCACTACCCCGCCGTGGTGCTCGGGCCGCCGTGGTGGTTCCACGACAGCATCGAGGGCATGCTCCGGTTCCGTCACGCCGCCACCGAGACGGCGGGCTTCTACAACACCGCCGGCTTCAACGACGACACCCGCGCCTTCCCGTCGATTCCGGCCCGCCACGACGTCGCCCGTCGCGTCGACGCGACGTTCCTCGCGGGGCTCGTCACCCGGCACGTGCTCGACGAGGCCGACGCCCACGAGGTGGTCGTCGATCTCACGACGCGACTGGTGAAGAAGACATACCGGCTGTAAGGGCTTCACCGGCCAGCTCGAGGGACGCTGGCCGGCTCACGATTGCCGCGCGCCGGGCCTGACGATCCTGGCGACGTGGAGCAGCTTCGAGCTGATGCGAATCCGGGCGCGCTCGGCCGCGACGATGTTGACCTCGAACTTGACGCGCGCCGCCTCCATCACGAAGTTCAGCGTGCCGCCAGCCTGGGCAAAGCCCGGCGTATCGCCGACCGTGAAGACGTTGGCAGTGCCCAGCGTCCGCAGCAGATCGGGAATGCGCGCCTCCTCGGACGCACTGACGAAGAGCAGGTGACACTGCCGCAACTGATCGCCGTGCCTGACGGTGCGCACCACGATCCGGCGACCCTGCGCTGTCCGCCCCTCCGTGGTACGCCGGAGGTGCTCGTCGAAGGGGTCGTCACCGACGATGCCGACCACGATGTTCGCGGCGGGGTCGGCAAACACCTCCGATGGCCATTCGACGAACTGGATGAACTGATAGATGAACGCCGCCTTGACGGCGTATTCGTCCAGGGCAGTCGCCGCCGACGCCCGAGCCGACTGGCAGAGCAGGCTCAGGGCGAGCGCCAGCGAGACCGCCGCCCGCCCGAGGACGCGTCTGGCGCGAGGCTGCCCGCTACCGCCCGGCCGGAGCGACAGCCAGCGGAATGCGTTAGCTAGAAGTGCCATGCGCATTGCGCGTACACGCTGCGGGGCATGTACGTTGGCGTCTCGCCGAGTGTGGAGCCGAATTCGCGGTGACGGCCGGTGCCGAGGTTGCGGGCGCCGACACTGAGACGGACGGCCTGGTTCGGCTGCCAGCCGAGACGCGCATCGATCCGGTGGTACGCGGGCACCCGGTGACCGATCAGCCGACTGACGCCGTAGTAGGTCATGTCGAGCTCGACGTTTCGCGCCAGCGTCAGATAGGACTGCGCACGCACTTGATGCTTGGGGCTGTCGTCCTCATCATCGCTGCCCGGAGGAGTGAAGCTTTGGGGCAGGGCGCGCACCGCCACGTCGATGTAGGTATAGCTTGCCGAGGTGCGCCAGCGCGCGAACGGAGTCCAGTTGGCGAGCAGTTCGACGCCCTGTGCGGTGCCGGTTCGCAGGTTGCTCAGATACAGCGGGCTCACCAGCCGCGGGCCGGTCGGCCCCACCTCGGTAAACGGCTGCCCTGGCTCGGCCGTGCGCAGGTTGTCGTAGCTGTTGTGAAACGCCGCGAGGTCGAACGTCACGGTCGGAGTCGGCATCCACCGGTAACCCAGTTCGTGCGCGAGCAGCGTCTCGGCGAGGAAGCTCTCTGTACCAAAGAGCGCCGGTTGGATGGGCAGCGGCCCTGGCGACGGCACGGGCGCCAGATTGATCCGGACGTCGTGTTCGACGCGAGAGGGAGTGCGGACCGCGCGAGAGCTCGACGCCCACAGGGTCTGGCGCGGACTCAGCGTCCAGGCCACGCGGGCGCTCGGCTGCACTTCCCACTGCGTGAAGGTGTTGTGCTCGAGTTTGGTACCGAGCGTCACGCGCAGGCGATCCCTCACCAGCGAGAACTCGTCCTGGACGAACGCGCTGGCCAGATTGACGGTCAAGGACGGCGTGGCGAACGAGAGGTAGGGGCTGTTGCGACTCAGGTCGCTGCCCCGACGGTAGCCGAGGCCCCACACGAGTTGGTGGCGGTCACGGGAGAGATGGTGCTGGAAGTCGACGTCGACGTTGCGTTGCTCGTGCCAGAAGATGGCGTCGTTGCGTCGGACCATGTCGACGTACATCTGCAGATCCATCTGTGACCGCGGACTCATCGTCCGCGTCCACCGGCCGAGCACGTTCGCACCGGCGGTGCGGGTGGGATCGGAGATGAGGCCGTCGGTCAGGGACTGGCTGCCACCCGGGCTGACCAGTTGCCCGGCCTCGCCGCTGAACACGTCGCCGGTGAAAAGCAGGCTATCGCGTGTGCTCGGCGTCCAGTCGACCCGGGCCCCCATCTGAAGCCGGTCGGTGGCATCGGTCGCGGTGGCACCGGAGGCCAGGGTGAACGGCGCACGATCGGAGAACTGGCCGTGCACGCGGTAGTGCGCATGGCTGCCGAGTCGACCACCGTAGCGCACGGCAGTGACCGCGCGGTCGACCGTGTCGAAGGTCCCCGTGACGATCCCGCCCTGGGTGTCGGCGGCGTCGCGGGTGATGACGTTGATGACGCCGTTGACCGCATTGGCGCCCCACAGCGTGCCGCCCGGCCCGCGAATCACCTCGATCCGCGCGACGTCCTCCAGCATCGTGTCCTGCAAGTCCCAGAACACGCCCGAGAACAGCGGCGTGTATACGCTTCGCCCGTCCAGCAGCACCAGCATCTTGTTGGCGAAGCGGCTGTTGAAGCCGCGGGCCGAGATCGCCCACTTGTTGCCATCGATGCGCGCCACCTGCAGGCCCGGCACGAGGCGGAGCGCTTCGGGCAGGGTGGTGACGCCGCTGCGCCGGATGTCCTCGCGGCTGACCACGTAGACGGCAGCGGCGGCCTGCGAGAGCGGCTGTTCGCGCCGTGACACCGATGTCACGTCGAGGTTCATCAGGTCCTCGAGGGACAGTGACGCCAGCGCGCCGCCCGTGCTCGACTGTGCCGCGACGGCGCCCGCCGAGGCCATCACGAGTCCGACTGCCAGTCCGAGGGCCTGTACCGGCCAAGAGGTCATCACACCCAATCTCCCGGGGCCGTCGGAGGGGTCCGACGCCAGCGCACCGAACGACAGCCCGCCGTCGATGAATCGGCAGGCGGCGGCCGGTCATCAACGCTGCAGCGGTCACGGTCCACGCCCCGACGCGGGTTCTCGGTCGACACGAACGCCTTGCGTTGGGGAAGGCGCCGGCTCCGCCAGGGAAAGCTCGGCCATCACCGGTCCGGGTGTGCTATCACTGTGGGATGGCCGCCACGCGCAAGGATCCCGGTATGGCAGCAGTCCTGAGCCTCGTCGTGCCCGGCGTGGGGCAGATCTACAACGGCGACTTCCTGCGCGGCATCTTCTGGCTGATCGTCACGCCCGGGTTCTGGCTCGGCACGGGCGGCCTGTTCGGGTGGGTGTGCCACCTGATTGCCGCCTGGACGGCCCACCGCCGCGCGCACCTGCACAACGGCCGGCCGACGGTTGCCGGTCTGGCCTGAACGGCGCAGCGCCGTGATACGCCGCGCCTTCCTCTCCTGTGTGCTCCTGATGGCGGCGGCCTGTGCGCGCGACGCCACCCGCGCTCCCATGCCCGACGCCCCGCTGGTCGACGACATCCACTCGTT
>DATJTM010000493.1:0-7224 GCA_035503395.1 Luteitalea sp. | reverse complement strand
GGGCTGGTCGCGCAGGCGCGACTCGGCCTGCCGGACCTCGGCACCCCGCCGCGCCTGGCACCTGACGACGCCCTGCGGCTGCTACGGAGCTTCGGCGATGTCCCGCGCCTGCCGAACCTCGGGTTCCAGCTGCCGCAGGTCGGCTACTACTTCTTCTCGCTGCCGAAGTCCGGTGCTCTACCCGAGCTGCTGCCGCGCATCGACCTGTCGCCAGTCGCTGCCTACGCCAACCAGCTCGGAGCGTCGCTCCTGAACGGCGTCGACATCACCCTGCCGACGCGTGGGCTTCTGGAGCGGCTCCTCCCGGAAGACCTGATCAACTTCGATCTGTCGAAGGTCTTCCCGAACATTGCCGGCCTGAAGCTCGATGGCTTGTTCCGGAACCTGCGCCTGCCGTCCGCGGCCAATGAGGGGCTGCGGGTGACGCACGGCCTGGACGAGGGGTCGCGCAGCGCCTGGCTCCAGGTCGATGCCGACGTGCCGTTCCAGCAACCGATCACGATGCTCGACATCGCCGGCCTGCGACTCGACGTCGGCCGGGCGCGCTTCCGTGCGACCGCACGCATGGAGGCACAGCTGGGGCAGTCACCACGGCAACGCACGCGAGGTTCGATCCGCGGTGACTGGCAGTTGTCGGCCGGCGGCCGGCCGCTCGTCGAACTGCACGATTGCACGCTGGAATTCGACGAGGGCAACCGCATCACCTTCGACGTCAGCCCGGCGCGGGTGCGTCTCAAGCCACCCCTCGACTTCCTGACGCGCCTCCTGGAGCCGTTCAGCTCGTCGAAGAACGGCCTGCGCGTCGCCGTCAAGCCGACCGGCGTGGTGACGACGTTGTCGCTGCCGATCCCGAACGTCCAGGCCGGGTCGTTCGGCATCGCCAACCTCTCGTTGGGACTGCTGTTCGCCGTCGACGTCATGCCGCAGTTCCGGCTGCGGGCCGCTGTCGCGGTCGCCGACGAGAATCGGCCCTTCACCCTCACCGTCTTCGTGCTCGGCGGCGCGGGTCACTTCCGCACGGCGCTGGCCTATCGGCCCAGCGACGGGCTGTTCTCGACCGAGGTATCGGTCGCCATCTACGCCTCTGCGAGTCTCGCCATCTCGCTCGGCGTCGTGTCTGGCGGGATCTACGCCTACTTCGGCGTGGTCGTCACCTACGCCGCCAACAACAGGTCTGGCGGCAGCTTGACGATGACGCTGCGCATCCTGTTCGTCGGTGAGGTGTGCCTGCTCGGCTTCCTGTCGATCGGCCTCACGCTCGGCCTCGAGGCGAGTTATGGCGAGGGCAACGAGCTGATCGGCCGCGGCTTCGTGCGCTGCAGCATCAAGATCGGCTGGTTCATCACCATCAACGTCGACGCTGCCGTGCAGTACAACTTCGCCAGGAGCAGCGGGTCGTCCTCGAGCTCGTCCGAGATCCAGACCGCCGCCGACCAGTACGTCGATCTGTTCTGAACCTGCGCGCCATGCCGATCCTTCATCTGCAGTGCAGCCTCGATCGCCTCGGTCCCGCCTATGAGCTCGCGCGGCCGTACTTCCTCCTCTCGGTGTCGGTGGCGTTCGCCACCGCACCCGCGGATGCAGACGAGGTCCGCGCCCGTCTCCGCCCGTGGAGCTGGAGTCGGCTGAAGACCTTGAGCGTCTTCTCACGCGGGCCAGGTGGCGCGTGGGCGCCGGTCACGTACCGCGCCCTCGATCCCGAACCTCTCGCGCACGAGGCGACGCTTCGTGCCGCGCTCGAACACGAACTCGACCTGCAGCTGGCCGACTTCCAGGCCGACGACTTCGTCTGGACGCCCGAGGCTCCGGCCACGACGACGCCGAGCACGCTCTCGTCGGGACGAAAGGGACGCGATTGGCGTGCCTGGCTCGCGCACGTCGGCACGTACCCGGGCGGCATTGCCACGACGATCAATCTCGCCCGCGTGTTCGTGCCCGACGTCGCGCCGGCCGATGACGCCGTCCTGTTGGCGGTGCCGCACCTCGAGATCGACGGCCTCACCTTCGAACCCCTCGACCCTGCCACCGACGCCGCCGCGCTCGAGGAACTGGCGGCTGGCGGGGGCGTCTACCGGTGGCGATACGCGGGCGGCACGGCGCAAGCGTATGTGAACCAGCCGCTGCGGCCGGCCACCAACCCCGGCACGTTCATCAACATCGAGACGCTCTGGCGCAACCCGGTTGCATCGACCGTGGCGACCGACTGGACCGCGCGATTCGACGACAGGATCGCCTCGCTGTTCGATGGTGTCGAACGACTCCTCGAGTGGCTCCGCGCGCAGGATGCCGCGGCTCCCACGCCGGCGCGCATGAGCGACCACTTCTTCGCGGCGATGTTCGAGGTCGTGCGCGGCGCCGTGGATTCGTCGCAGCGGCCCTCGGCGGGCGCGACACTCTCCGGCGTGCCGCAGATGGTGGAGCCGTCGCTCGGGCCATTGCCGGCGCGCCCTCCCGCGCCCGTCGAGTGGGCCGGGCTGGTCAGATCCACCCTGGACCGCGTGGTGGGTGACGGCCCAAGGCTGGAGTGGCCGGAGGAGTCGGCCGTCACGATTGGTGCCTTCCGTGAGGCGTGGACGAGCATCCAGTCGACCTTCCGCACGGACGCCGCGTTGACGGCAGTCGTGCTGGAGACGTGGCGACAGATGTTGCAGGTGGCTCCTGCCACCTGGGAGACCGTACGAGAGCGGCTACGTGAGGGCTTGCAGGCCTCGGCGGAGCCGACGCGCCTCCATCACCTGCTGCTCTTGCACCGCGCAGGAGACACCTGGCGCGCGCTGCTGCCTGCCAACACAGCCCCGGGCCGGGAGCTCGATGTGGCGGGGGCCTCGGTGGAGTCTCAGCTGCTCGCCTTCGGGCGCAATCTGTGGGACGGCGGGCCCGAGAGCTGGACGATGCTGTTGCGCGACGCGGCGCGTCGACAGAAGGAAGGGGCGCGATCGGAGCCATTCGACGTCACGTCCGACGGGTTGACGATTCAGGTCGATCGGATCCAGAGCGTGGCGATGTCGGCCGACGACGACCGTCAGGATTACCTGCGGCAGATCACCGGCGTCGGCGTCCTGATGCGCCGGCCCGGCGGTCCATGGCGCACCCTGAATGTGGCGACGCTCGAAGTGCTGCGACCGGGACCCGACGGCACGCTGTCGTACGCGCCGGTCGACGACGAGCCATTCGTGGTGCCGGTCCGCACCTCCTACGGGCGCGACCTGCGCCAGGGCTTCATCAGCTACGTCAACCAGCCGCTCGTCGCCAGGAGCCCGTGGGCCGGCCTGACGCCGAGCCGGGTCATGCAACCCGGCGCCCCCGCCGACACCACGCTCGGCTTCGTGCGATACGAATCGGCCTATGGGCCGCCGCCGGCCTGGCAGCTCGAGCGGCTCGTCTACGGGGAGGCGTACGACGTGGCGGTCTTCTACGTCGGCAACGGCGGCGCGCTTCCCGTGGAGCTCGCCCGAGACGACGGCAACGGCGGCAAGCTGCCCTGGGCCTTCGCGCTGCCGGCAGCCTCCGCGACGCTGCCGGGCACCACGCGGCTCACCTACCTGCGACGTTGCCCGATCGGCGCAGTGCGCATCGAGCCGGATGCCGTCCGAGGCTACGGGCCCTTGCCGCCACCCCTGCCCGATCGCGTGCACCCCATCGCCGCGGTGCTGGAGGACGACCCCGAGCGGCCCGCCCCTGTGCTCGTCCTGCTGCCGTCCAACACTTCTGGCTGGAACACGTCGGTTGCCCGCAACACGTTCGGGTTCACCTTGCGTCCGCCGGCACTCGACGTGAAGGTGTGGGATCGCTGGGTCTTGAACACCCCGAACGACGCGGATGCAGAGCGGCGCAGCAGGGACAGACGTCGCACGGTCCTCGGCGAGGTGCACACGCTCCGGTTCGAGCTCGACACCGGGCGCGTAAGCGGCGCAGACGCGAGCGTCGACGACCCCGCCGTGGTCGGCTTCGAGATCGCGATGGAGCAGGTGTGGCCAGGGCATGCCACGGGCCCGAGCGTGCGCGTGACGTTCGCGGCGGCCACTGGCGAAGGTCTCCGGGGCGAGCAGCGGCCCGGCGTCCCGATCGTGGTGTCGAGTGCCGGCATCGGCACTCCGGAGATCGGCGGCGACGCATCGGGGTGCCGCATCAGGGTCCCGGATGGCGAGGTGTGGCGAGTACACCTGGCGCCGATCGTCGACCCCTCGTCGGGCGCGCGCTTCGACCCAGCCGTGCGGGCGAAGCTGGCGCCCACGACGTTCGTCGTCGAAGTGGCCTCGCGCCTGCTCGAGGGCACGACCGAGCGCGACGCTGCAGCGCTCCTGCGCTCGGCGCTGCACCTGGCCAGTTCGGACGACCAGGCGACGCTATCGGTGGACGGCTCGACACTTGGTGCCCTGGGGGCGCGCGTCCATCGCGCCGAGGTGCTCGTGCAGCAGTGGCGATGGGACGGACGTCCTGTGTACGAGTTGCCTGCGGCCGATCCGCCCCGAAGCGGTGTGCCGTTCACGGTGCTCGGGGACCTCCACGGGTTCGACGGCGACGGGCTCCTCTTCCAGTCACGCGAGAACAGTGATGTGCAGATTGCGGGCACGCAGGTCGAGTTGGTGCACGAGCCGCTCGTCCGGGCGCGCCTGCACGAGTTGCGCTGGGGCAGCAAGCCGGGCCTGCTGTACTTCCGGCTCGGCGCGCGCCTGTATGGCCGGTACGAGGGGCTCGAGCAGACACCAGCGGTGGTCGATTCCACGATGCCGACAGCCGGTGGCAAGTCCCTAGAATGGTTGCGTCACGCGACGCGCTGTCGCTGGGCGGAGCGCGTGCCGACGCCCGCGGTCAAGCTGGTCGTGCCGCTGACCGAGGGCTTCGATTCCAGCGACCCTGCCGATCGGGGGCCAGGCTGGCTGGTGGTTCTTGACGAGCCGTGGTACCTCGACTCGTTCGGCGGGCTCGGGGAGGTACTCTGCAGCGAGCTGTGCGAGACCCGTCTGCCCGACGGGGACGAGCGGCGTCCCCAGGCCGGACCGGATGGCGTCATCGACATGCGGCCTGATCCCTACAACGGCTGGACGTTCGACCTGCCGAGGCCACTGGGTGCCATCGGCAGCACGTTCGACACCGACACGCAGGCGCCGCTCTTCGGGAAGTCGTCGTTCTTCCAGCGTCCGCCGATGCTGCGGCCGCCTGAGGGAGCACCGGCGGAGGCGCCGGACCTGTCGTTCCACTTCTTCAAGCTGCGCTTCCGCCGAGCCATCGCCGGCCTGGACGCCACCGCGCCGCGCGAGCGGTGCGTGTACAGCGACTGGACCGAGGGCTACTGGGTGCAGTCGCTGCCGCCGTCCAACTGGTGGCGGGTGCGCGACGCCGGTGGCACTCGCGACGAGCGTGTCCGCATCGACGATCTCGCGTATGCGCCGCAGTCGTCACGCATCGTGTGGAATGGCCAGGCGGCGTCGATCCTGCCGACCGGACCGGTGCCCCAGCCGGCGGAGTCCAGGAGCCGGTTCGAGATCTACGCGTTGGTCACTCGCCGCGTGCAGGACGGCTTCGGTCGTCGCGATCAGGAGACGTTCGTGGCGCTCACGCACATCGACGCACTCGCGACCGCGACCTTCGAACGAAGCACCGCTCAGGTGCGTCTGGTGGAGGTACAGTTCCGCGCGTTGCCTGGTGAACCACTCCCGGTCGCGGAGGGGCCGCGTTCACTCGAAACGCTGGTGGAGGCGCTGTTCCCGCGCGAGGACGCCATGGGCTCGCCGATCGACGCCGCTGCACGCATCGTCAGGATGTCGCCTCGCCTCCGCCGCGTGTGAGGTGGTGGCGGGCGTGTGGGTCACTGGGCTGGCAGCAGTTGCCTGAGCGGTTCGAGCAGCGTCAGGGCGCCGCCGCCCACCTCAGGGAACAGGGCGCAGACGATTGTGACCACCGGGAGGCCGCCGTAGAGTGCCGCTCTCCACACCAGACCGCTGCTGAGGTTCAGCGCGCCAGGCGTGCCGTTCCACAGCGTGCTGAGCACGTGATCCCGCTCGAACGTGAAGAGCACGCGGATGCTCAGAAGAGCGGCGGCGACGAGGAGCCCCACGTCGATCACGACGGCGATGCTTCGTCCCGGAAACGCAGTGATGAGGTGGCCGGCGATGAGCACCATGATCAGCAGCACCGAGATCCCGAAGCCGCGGACGACCCTGGTCACCAGTGTCTGGAGAAAGACGGCCGTCACGAGCGCGAGCAGTGGCTCGTCCTCGGGCTGTGACCAGCGGAACCGCCGCTCGGTGAGCAGGTACTGCGCAATGTCCGCTGCCTCACGGAGCGCGACGCGCCAGGCATGGGTGCGCAGGATGGGTACACGCCCGGCCCGCTCCAATTCGAGCGGCTCGGGCTTCGGAACGAGCAGGCGCAGGAGCAGACGATGCGGTGACTGCGGTTGCTGCAACGCTGGACGCCAGTCTACGGGGGCATCCTTGAGCGCGACGAGCGCCGGGTAGACCGGATGGATGCGAACGCGCTCGAGCAGGCGCTTCACCTGCACGGCCAGCCACGACGCCTGTCCCAGTTCCAGGGAGATGGCCAGGACGGCCAGCATCATCCCCACAATCAGCACGGACCGGAAGGGGGCGCCCTCGAGCGTATACGTGCGGGGCACACCGAGGATGCAGAAGGCGCCGACCGCCACCAGCGCCACCACGGCGAACCACCCGGTCGGCTGCATCGTCGTGTCGAGTGTCGACAGGATGTTTCGCGTGAGCCTCCGGTCCGCGCAATCGTAACCGGTCAAGCCTTCTACCAGCCCGGCCGCATCGGGAGCAGGGATGCTCTGGTAGTACAGCGTGCGCAGGCTCCAGGTCACCCACATCAGCGACAGTGCCAAGATCGAGCCGAGTTGCGGCAGCGGTGACAGCAGGCTGTCGAGCGAGAAGAAGCGGTCGGCCGTGAGCACGCCCGTCGTCACCGGCAGCGCGATGAAGTGCCACAGGTAGCGCTGAAGCCTGATGACCAGCCACAGCGAGAGGCCGAGCACGGCGATGGCGAGGAGATCGGGCAGCCGCGCGGTGATCCAGACCAACACTCCCGCGTCCGCGGGCGTGCCTTCCTCGACCCGATCTGCGTGCCTGGTGGCCGCTGCTGCCGCACGCGCCCCACTGTTGAACGCGCGTCGTACCCCGTTGGCCAGTCCGAGGAGGGAAAGCAGCAGTAGCACCATGCCGCTGGCCGCGCCCCCACCGAGCAACAGCCACGACAGCCAGGTCT
>DATJTM010000492.1:0-2491 GCA_035503395.1 Luteitalea sp. | reverse complement strand
CCATACACACACGTACGGACCGTTCGTCCCGCGGTGCGCCGCAATCGGCGAACGACGCATGGCATGGGACGAACGGCTCGCCCGCGCGGCTGACTCGGCGCAGAGTCGACTTTGCCCTGGGTCAGGACGAGCGGCCCGTTCGGACCGCGCGGCGTGCATGGACAGCGCTGCCCGTCCCGAACATCGAGCGAGGGAAGTGGACCTCCCGGATATCTGCAGGGCGGGCCGGCAAGTCCCGAGGAGGTCTGGTTGCAGCGGTTGTGTGGCGTGACCGCTCAGCGGCGCCGTTGCCGGGCGCCGCGGACCGCGCCCGCCATACCCAACGCGAGCAGCGCGAGCGTCGCCGGTTCAGGCACGGCCGTGACCTCGAAGTTGTCGGCCGTGAAGCGCGGGATGGTGTCGCGACCTGCCTGACCCGCCAGGTTCGTCATGCGGAACAGGATCTTCAGGTCGGCGGTGCTGTCACTCAAGTCGGTCGAGAAGACCAGGCGTGGCAGGTCGAGCCCGCTGTTGAAGTAGATGAAGAACCCCGCACCAGGCGTCGAGACCTGATTGGCAATGAGGTTGGCGGCGGTTCCCGCCGCGAACGGCGTCGTTGGGTCGTTGTCGTTGTCGAACGTCTGCAAGACCACGACGTTGATGCCATCGGTTGGCAGGGTCGCGATCGGGCCGTTGAAGAAGTTCACCTCCGTCCCGGTCAACCCGAAGACCGTGGACTCCAGCGAGAAGACGTCCCGGGTGACGTCGAACGTGATGAAGGACTCCCCGCCGACGATCTGCCGGCCCGGGTCACCGGCATTGCTCCCCGCGAACGGATCGGTCTCGAACCTGAAGGCGGCTGCGTGTGCGGACGAGCCCAGCGTCAGGCTGGCCGCGGCTGCCAACGCATAAACGAATGGTTTCATGTCTTTCCTCGTATCGATGAAGCGATGTCTGCGAATGCGGGAGGGAAGGCATCGTCACGATACGCGGCGGCGACATGATCGGCGATGAAAGATCGCTGAAAGATCTACAGCTGAACCATACGGGTCTGGGCTGCGGTGCTGCCCGAAAGACGTCGCCGCGTAGTCGTCCCGGTGATCACTCACGCCGAGGGAACGTGGGCGCGGATGACGACGACTCGTGGTGCGCGCCTCGCTTCACAGCCGCGCGCAGCATCGCGTTCTCGCGTTCCAGCGCCTGCAGGCGTTCTTCCAGCGGTCGCACGGCATCCTGAATCTCCGCCGCGGTGTAGCGCGGCGTGATGTGCTGCGGACAGTTCCAGTCGAACGCCTCGACGTGGATCACGAACACACGTTCGATGACCGCGGCGTAGCCCGGCGTGCGGACCCGGTCGATCCAGTCGCGTGCGGATTCGCCCTCGAGCACGTCGACCCTCCCCAGGATCTTCAGCCGCGCCTGCTGCGGGTAGTCGACCATGATGACCGCCAGGCGGTTGTCGGTGAGCAGGTTACCGGCGCTGATGTACTGCTTGTTGCCGCGGTAGTCCGCGAGCGCCAGCGTCTGGTCGTCGATCACCGTGACGAACCCCGCCGGCCCGCCTCGGTGCTGGATGTACGGCCAGCCCGTCGATCCCGTCGTCGCCCAGTAGAGCGTGTCGCGCGACTCGATGAACTCGCGCTCCATCGGACCGAGACGCTGCGGCGCTGACGACGCGCGTTCCATGCGCTCGTACTGCCGTCGGCTGCCGTGTCGTTCCTGCAACGCCTTGACGACCGGGGTGAATGCCAGGGAACCAAAACTCATGTGATCGACTCCTTCCGTCGAGAAGCAGGCGCTGTGAACGGGAGGCCCGCTGCCCCGGCGTGGCCAACCACCGGCACACGGGCGCTGGTAGGCTGACGGCATGTACAACCCGCCGGCGTTCCGCGAAGCCGACCTCGCCCTCCAGCATCAGTTCATGCGCGAGCGGCGCTTCGGCCTGGTCGTGTCTGGAGGCGCCGGCCTGATGGCGACGTCGCTCCCGCTGCTGCTCGACACGGCCGTTGCGCCACTGGGCGTGCTCAGCGGCCACGTGTCGAAGGCGAACGACCACTGGAAGACGCTCGATGGTGCTGACGTGCTCGTCGTGTATCAGGGGCCAGACGCCTACGTGACGCCGTCGTGGTACCCGTCGAAGGCCGAGCACGGCACGGTCGTGCCGACATGGAACTACGTGATGGTGCAGGTTCGCGGCACGGCCCGCGTGATGCACGACGCCGACTGGCTGCACCGCCACGTGACGGCGCTGACGGAGGTCCACGAGCAGTCACGCGACGAGCCATGGCACGTCAGTGATGCGCCGTCGTCGTACATCGCGGCGCAAATCCGCGGCATCGTCGGCGTCGAGATCGCGATTCGCGAGATCGACGGCAAGAGGAAGGTGAGTCAGAACCGCGCCGTCGCCGACCGGCTCGGCGTGGCGGATGGTCTGGCCCGCGACGGCCATTCCGACATGGCCGATCTCGTTCGAGCCAGGGCCACGTGATCCCCGGGCGTCCTGGCACCACCG
>DATJTM010000491.1:0-3040 GCA_035503395.1 Luteitalea sp. | reverse complement strand
GACGCGGCCGCCCGGCCGATGGGCCTGGCCCAGGGTCCCGACGGCGCGCTCTACATCACCGAGAGCGTCAACGGGAAGATCTGGCGTGTCACCTACAAGGGCGACAAGGCCGGCTTCGGCAGCAGGCAGCTGGCGGCGATGGCGAAGCGCAAGACGCAGCAGCAGCACATCCGCAACCCGCACGAGCAGGACGACGTGATCGGCAAGGAGGTCTTCGCCGCCGGCGCCAAGGTCTACGAGACGTATTGCGTCTCCTGCCACCAGCGCGATGCCAAGGGCGACGGCGCCCGCTTCCCGCCCCTGGCCGGCACCAACTGGGTGACTGGCAACAAGCAGCGCCTCATTTCCATCGTCGTCCATGGCCTCAACGGCGAGATCGAGGTGGAAGGGCGCCGCTACAACGACGTGATGCCGGCGCACGGCTTCCTGACCGACGACCAGATCGCGCAGGTCCTCACGTACCTGCGGCAGAACTTCGGCAACTACGGGCAGGGCGTGCTCAAGGACGAAGTCGCGGCCGTCCGCACCCGGGCGCCGTGGACGCCGCAGACCCCTGGGCCCGGGCAGCCCGGACAGCCCGGGCAGCCGGGTACTCCGCGCCCGGCGCCGACCACGCCCCCCGCGACGCCGCCGGCGCCACCTGCCGCCGGTGCGCGCTGAGCGACGGATGCACGCGCCTGGCCCATGGCGCTGGTCGGCGCTCGCGCTGGCGATGCTCGTCGCGGTGGCGACGGGCATCCGCGCCCAGTCGTCCGACCCTGCCGCGGCGGCGGCCCTCGTCGCGCCGTTGATGCGGCCGCCCGCCGAGTTCGACGGCAAGCTCGGGTCATATCGTTCGCCGCTCCTGTTCGACGATGGGCGAGTCGTGAAGACCGCGGCGGAGTGGCCGCGTCGGCGCGCCGAAATCCTCGCGCGCTGGCAGGCACTGCTCGGTCCATGGCCAGCGATGCTCGAGCGGGTGCCGCTCGAGGTCCTGTCCGAGACGCATCGCGAGACCTTCACCCAGCGCCGCGTCCGGCTCGAGGTATCGCCCGGGCAGCGGATCGAGGGCTGGCTCCTCGTGCCCGATGGGCTGTCGGGGCGGGCACCGGCCGTCCTGGTGCCGTTCTACGAACCTGAGACGAGCGTTGGCCTCGGCGAGCGTCCGCAGCGCGACTTCGCGCGGCAATTGACGCGGGCCGGCTTCGTCACGCTCGCCATCGGCACGCCGGGTGGCGATGCGCGTCGTCCGGATCGTGCGACGGTGACGGCGCAGCCGCTGTCGTACTACGCGTACGTCGCCGCCAACGCCTGGACGGCCCTCGCCGCGCTGCCGTACGTCGACCCGGCTCGTATCGGCGTCGTCGGCCACAGCTACGGCGGCAAGTGGTCGCTGTTTGCCGGCGCGTTGTGGGACCGCTTCGCTGCCGTCGCGACCAGCGATCCCGGCATCGTCTTCGACGAGAGCCGGTCCAACGTGAATTACTGGGAACCGTGGTATCTCGGGTTCGAGGCGGGTCGATCGCGGCGTCCTGGATTGGTCGCGGCCGACAACCCTCGCACGGGGCCGTACGCGCGGATGATGGCCGAGGGCCGCGACCTGCATGAACTGCACGCGCTGATCGCCCCGCGACCGTTCTTCGTGAGCGGTGGTGCCGAGGATCCGCCGGAGCGGTGGGTCGCGCTCAACCACCTGGTCGCGGTGAACACGCTGCTTGGCGTCAGCGGCCGGGTGGGGATGTCCAACCGCGCCACGCATGACCCGACGCCGGAGTCCAACGCGCAACTCGTCGCGTTCTTCGTGCACAGCCTCGCAGGCGGTGCGGCACCGCCGCGACCGTAACGGCTCTCCCGACCCTGCGTCCGCCCTTCGAAGGCCGAAGTCCGATCGACGAAGGCCGGGCATCGTCATCGATGCCGTCGGCGAACTCGACGGCTGCAGGCGTGGGCTCTAAGCTATCCGGATGCTCGCGCTGAAGGATCTCGCACGCTGTACGGTGGTGGCTCTCCTGACTGGCGTCGCCCTGGTTGGGCAGGCGGCATCGGCCCAGGAGCAAGCCACCCATACAGGACATGCGACCCCGGTCGGCGCGACGCCGGCGGCATCGCCGGGGGCGCCCGGCGAACTGCCGGCCGCGGTCCGCGAGCCGATCCGCCTCCTCACCAAGGCGCTCGGCACTTTCTCGCATCCCATCTCGAGCCGTCGTCCCGAAGTCCAGGCGTATTTCGACCAGGGCTTCCAGATGATGTATGCGTTCGCGCGACTGGACGCCGTCCGCTCGTTCCGCGAAGCGATCAAGCGCGATCCCGACTGCGCCATCTGCCACTGGGGCGAGGCGTGGGCCTGGGGCTCGTACCTGAACGAGAAGATGCCGCCCGAGGATGCGCCCTTCGCGTATGCGGCGGCACAGCGGGCGGTGGCGCTGCGCGACAAGGCGAGCCCGTCCGAGCAGGCGTACATCGACGCGATGGCGGTCCGGTACGTGAAGGACTTCGATCCGGCCAGGCGGCGCGAGCAGGACGAGGCCTACGCCGAGTCCACGCGTAAGCTGAAGGAGACCTATCCGGACGACCTCGACGCGGCGACGCTGCATGCCGATGCGCTGTTCCTCCTCGAGCCGCGGCAGGGCCGTCGCGACGTCGAGGCGCCGGCCATCAAGCGCCTGCATGGCGTGCTCGAGCACATCCTGGCCCGCAACGCCAAGCATCCCGGTGCCTGCCATCTCTACGTGCATGCCACCGAGTCGACCGTCCGGCCCGACAAGGCGGAGGCGTGCGCGGAGTTCCTGGGCACCTCCATCCCTGGAGCCAGCCACATCAACCACATGCCGTCGCACACGTGGAACGAGGTCGGGCGCTGGGGCGATTCGGTGCGGGCCAACCTCGATGCCGTGCGTTCCGATCAGAAGGCGGCGGTCGGCGAGGGCTTCGCGATCTACCCGGACCACAACCTGCACATGCTGCTCTACGCAGCCTCGATGGACGGGCAGGGCGCGATCGCCACGACGGCCGGCCGTGACTACACGAAGCGGCGGCCGGGCGACACGATGTACCAGGTGCT
>DATJTM010000490.1:0-7331 GCA_035503395.1 Luteitalea sp. | reverse complement strand
GCCCTTGGTCACCTCGATGCGGTCGATCAGGCGGGCCGGGATCTGTTCGAGTCCGTAGACCTGGGCCAGGGACGACAGCGTCGGCTGCCCGTCCATCAGGATCTGCGTGTACGGGCCTTCGAGCCCGAGCAGCCGGACCTGCGAGAAGTTACAGTTCTGGCAGTTGCTCTCGACACGGACACCTGTGGTGTACTCCACGGCATCGGCGAGAGTGCGCGCGCCGATCTGTTCGACGAACTCCCGCGACACGACCTCGGTCCGGACCGGTGCATCGCGCAGCCGCGCGTCGCGCCGCTCGGCCGCGACTTCGACGTCGGCCTGGAAGGCTGGCGCGAGGACCACGGCTGGCATCCCGGTGGTGGTCGTGACGGTGACGGGGACGAAGCCGGGGACTTCGACGCGGACGTGGCGGTCGGCGTCGACGCAGGCGGTGCCGGCGCCGTCGGTCACGGCGATCACGGCGCGGGTCGCCGGATCGACGAGGGTGGCACCGGGCAGCACGGCCGCGGAGGCATCCCGGACTTCGACCCGGACGGCACAGGCCGGACCGGGCTGGTCGCTGTGTCGGCGGAGAGCGGCCGTGGCGCGGCCCTCGAGGACGGCGGCGAGCAGGACGGCAACGGCCGGGATGAGGATGGCTGAGGACATGCGAAGTTTTGACTAATCAAAAAATGAACCCATCCCCACTCAAAGTCAAGCGCCGTCGGCTTTTGAGGCGCGAATCGGTTCGATCGCGACCGAATCAACGTTTTTCTTCTTGAGCATGGGCGCGCAACGCACACGACTGCTGGAGCTTGCCGCCTCCGTCGCCGACGGAACGGTCGACATCGACTGGAAGGACCTCGAGGCGTCGGTCCACGACGAGGACGACCGGCAGTTGTTGCAGGATCTGCGCGTCCTGGCGGGCGTCGCGGAACTGCACCGGAGCGACATCCCCCCGTCCTCCCGTGGCCGCGTCGTCGGCCGTATCGGACCCGCGATGGCAGAAACCGACGCGCCAACGGTCGAGGAGCGCGTGCTGCCGCCGCCGTCCACCAAGCCGCTCGACACCTGGGGCCACCTCGAACTGATCGAGCAGATCGGGCAGGGGTCGTTCGGGAACGTCTACCGGGCCCGCGACACGCGCCTCGACCGTGACGTGGCGCTCAAGCTGCTCCGCAAGGGACGCCAGACCGCCGAGCTCGCCGAGAAGATCCTTCACGAGGGCCGCATCCTCGCCCGCGTCCGTCACCGCAACGTCGTCACCGTCTTCGGCGCCGAGGAGCGCGACGGGCGGGTAGGCCTGTGGATGGAGTACATCCGCGGCCGCACACTCGAGCAGCTGTTGCGATCGACCGGATCGTTCGGCGCGCGCGAGGCGGCGCTGATCGGGCAGGAGCTCTGTCGCGCACTGGCGGCCGTGCACAAGGCCGGTCTCGTCCATCGCGACATCAAGGCCCAGAACGTGATGCGTGAGGAGGGCGGACGGCTGGTGCTGATGGACTTCGGCGCCGGGCAATACGTCCAGGGCTCCGGCGCCGCACCGACCGGGCGCCTCACGGGCACGCCGCTGTACCTCGCGCCCGAACTGCTCGCCGGTGGGGAAGCCACCGTGCGATCCGACATCTACAGCCTCGGCGTGGTGCTGTTCCACCTGGTCACGGGGCAGTACCCGGTGTCGGCGACCTCACTCGACGACCTGCGTCAGGCGCACCTCGAGGGGCGGCGCTTCCGCCTGCACGACGCCCGTCCCGATCTCGCCGACGATTTCGCGCGCGTCGTCGAACGGGCCGCGCATCCGGATCCGGACCGCCGGTATTCGAGCTGCGGCGCGCTGCAGGAAGCCCTGGCTCGGTCCCTCGGCCTCGACAGCACCATCAGCGTCGACCGCGAGGCGCTCGCGGCGGCGATGGGCGCGGTCAATCCCACGGCGACGATCGACTCGCCACTGCCGGTCGAGGCCTCGGGCGCCAGCCGTCGCTGGGCCTTCCGCTGGTGGCATGTCGCCGGCGTCGGCTTCCTGCTCGGCGCCGTGCTCGTCGCGATGCTCGCGTGGTTGCTGCCACGGCAGCCCGACGTGGCGCTGCAGCGCACCACCGGTCTCAAACCGATTGTCGCCATCCGCCCGATGCCCGATGTGGCGTCGGCCTTCGACCCGCAGACCTTCGCGGTAGCCGCCAGTCTCGGCCACCGGCTGCGGTCGTCTCCGGAGATTCGCGTCACGAGCCCCGACGCCGTCGCCGCCCTCAACGACACGGCGACGACGAGCGCGTCGATCATGGCGACGCTTCAGAGCGACGCGGTGATCGAGCTTCGACCGATTCGACGCGAAGCCGATGGCTTTCACGTCAACGCGCGCATCCTGATGGCTGGGGCGCTGCCGATCGCGCTGCCGCCGATCGGTCCTGCGGCCAACCTCGATGGTCTCGGTGATGCGCTGGCGAGCGCGCTGGCGCCGCACCTCCGCCTCGATCCCGAGGTGTTGCACGGGGCCGGTGGTGCTCGCGTCGTCGGCAACGACGAGGCCCTCGCGCACTACGCGCGCGGCCTGCGCCACAGCGCCACCGAGGGCGACGCCGCGATGGAACAGGCCTGCGTCGCCTTCAAGGCGTCGACCGACGCCGACCCGACGTTCGCGGCCGGGTATGCGCGCTGGGCCCAGTGCCTGCTGACGCGGTATCGCTCTGGCGCCATCAAGGCGGCCGACGCGTTCAGCTACGCGCGCAGCGCGGCATCGATGGCGCTGGCCCGCGAGCCCGACAATGCGGACGCCCACGCCGCTCTCGCCGACCTGTATGCCGAGGAGCAGCAGGACTGGGGCCGGGCCGAATCCGAATTCCATCGCGCCCTCGCGAGTGACGGATCGAACGTCTACGCCCGGGCCCGCTACGGGATGTTGCTGGCCGGCCGTGGACGCACCGCCGAAGCCGTCGAACAGCTCACCGAGGCGCTCCGCACGTCGCCGCTGTCGGGCTCGGTCAAGGGCTACGCCGCGATCGCGCTGCACTACTCGGGCCGCGACGAAGAAGCGCTGGCGATGTTCCAGCAGCTGCGCGCCGTCGATTCGTCGCTCGAATCGGCCCTCGTCGGTCAGTGCCGCATCTACGTCGTCGTCGGCAAGTACGCCGATGCGCTGACCGTGTGCCGGCAACTGCTGCACCGCCGCCGCGGTCAGGATGCCTTCGCGCAGGCGCAGATCGCCGCGGCGCTCGGGCGGTCGGGGCAGGAGGCAGAATCGGGCAAGTTCCTGCAGCAGCTCCGCGCGCAGATGGATGCCGCGACGGCCGACGAGCGCCCCAACGTCGCGTTCTTCCTGGCAACCGCCTACGCCGGTCTCGAGCAGCCGGAGCAGGTCTTTCCGTGGCTGGAAATCGCGGCGCGCGGCAAGAGTTCCCGACTCAGCTACCTGCGCGTCGACCCGCGATTCACCGTGGTCCGCGGCGACCCGCGATGGGCGCAGATTCTCGCCACCTACGAAGCCCGGCCCTGAACGCCTTCGCGTAAGGCCCGGGTCACGCTACCATCAGCGGGCCGGCTGAGCCGGCCCTTACTCGAGGAGTCTCATGCACAAGAAGCCGAAGGTCTCGTTGCGTCCGGTCGTCGAGGCGATCGCCGACCTGTTGAAGGAACTCGACAACCTGGAGGACGCCAGGGACGCCAAGGGGCAGCAGCGTACGAAGGCGCTGCGGGCGCAGCTCGAAGGTGCCTCGCTGATGCTCCGGTCGGAGTGCTGGAGCAGCGACGCCAACGAAGCCGTCTACGAATTCCCTGCCTGATCTCGTGAGTGACGCGGCCGATTCCACCCCAGGCCGCGTCCGTCGTGCGCCGGACGCGTTCAGCGTCTGGCGCGGCGGCGTTCGCCCGGTGCAGAGTGCGCGGCACGCGCGCGGCGTCCCCGCCACTCCGCTCGTCCTCGACGTGCTCGACCGGTTGGACGACTGGACGTCGATCGACGCCCTCGCCACCACCTTGGATCTGCCGTCCGCAGTCGTGACGACGCTGGTCGAGGGCCTTGCGGCCCACGACCTGGTCATCCTCGACGAGGATCAGGCGGCAGCCACGTCGCGCCCTCTCGATCCCGGCGCTCCCTGGGATCGCTGGTCACCCGTGGCGCACCTGTTCCAGCAGGGCACACGTGACGTCGCATTCGGGCGTCGTCCGTCGTCGTCCAGGCCCTCATCGCCGCGCCCCGAACCCGTCTTGTCGCCGCAGGGCACGGCGCAGGTGCCGTTGCCACTGCCACGCGTGCCGCGCGATCTGGCTCGCGCGCTGCGCACCCGTCGAACCCATCGCGGGTTCGATTCCGCTCCGCTCACGCTGACGCAGGTCGGAACACTGCTGGGTGCGACGTGTGGCGCGCAGGCCTGGGTCCACGCCGAGGAAGGCCGCCTGGCGCTCAAGACGTCGCCGTCTGGCGGCGCCCGTCACAGCCTCGAGGCATACGCGTGGATCCGTCACGTCGACGGTGTGCCGCCGGGTCTCTATCACTACCGGCCGGACGCACACGCGCTGACCCGGCTCGACGATCGGCCGGCGCCTGCACACGTGACCCGTTGGTTACCGGTGCAGGACGGTTACGACGAGGCTCCGCTCGTGGTGGTGCTGGCGTCCGAACTGGCGCGCGTCGGCTGGCGGTACGGAAGTGCCCGAGCCCTGCGTGTCGTGCTGATCGAGGCGGGTCACCTGGCGCAGACCTTCTGCCTGACCGCGGCTGCGCTCGATCTCGCGCCCTTCTGCACGGCGGCCCTCGCCGACAGCACGATCGAGGCCGATCTGGGCATCGACGGCGAGTCGCGCCCTGTGGTGTACGCGATGGGCGCTGGCCTGCCACCAGCGGGTGCCTGGCGTCCACATCGCGATCGGCCGGCGCCGGTGATCACCACGACCACCGTGGGCGAGGCACTGGGCGCGCGCATCACTCGTCGTGCGAGCGCACCTCGACGTCGACGTCCTCGCGGGAATGGACGGTGACCAGGATCTCGATGGGCCGGCAGCAGACCCAGCAGTCCTCCACGTAGGACTGCCGGCGACCCGCCGTTTCGTCGATCAGCAGCGTGATGTCCTCGCCGCAGTAGGGGCAGGCGGTCTCGGTTTCCATGGATGGCGGCGCGAAGGCTCAGGCGCTGGGGACGGTCGACGGCCGACGGGCTCGCGCGGCGCGATAGTAGCGCGACGGCAGGCCGTGTCCGAGCGCCGGTTCGATTGCGGCAGACGCAGCCACGACCGCGTCGAGATCGACATCGCGCGCCAGTCCGAGTCCGTGCAACATGTACAACAGATCTTCGGTGGCGAGGTTGCCCGTCGCACCTGGTGCGAAGGGGCAACCGCCGAGCCCGCCGGCGCTGCTGTCGAACACGCGCACGTGCCGGTCGAGCGCCGCGAGCACGTTGGCGAGGGCGGTGCCACGCGTGTCGTGGAAGTGCAGTGCCGTCTTCGCCAGCGGCACCACGCCGCGCAGGTCACGCAGCAACGCGCGCACCTGGCCTGGATGCGCGACGCCGATCGTGTCGCTGATGGCGACCTCGAAGACGCCGGCCCTGAGCAGGCGTTCCGCCACTCTGATCACGGCTGCCGGCGTCACCGTCCCTTCGTAGGGGCACCCGAACGCCGTCGAGATGTAGCCGCGCACGGCGATACCGAGCGACGCAGCGACGGCACAGACCGCGGCGGCGTGCTGCAGCGCCTCTTCGATCGACTGATTCAGGTTGCGCTGACTGAACGTCTCGGACGCCGCCGGGAACACCGCGACCTCGCGGATGCCAGCGGCCGCGGCGCGGTCCAACCCCTTCACGTTGGGGACCAGCGCACTGATCCGGACGTGGCGCGACGTGACGCTGTCGAGGCGACGCACACCGGCGCACACCTCGTCGCTGCCCGCCATCTGCGGCATTCGGCTTGGATGGACGAACGCGCCGGCCTCGATTCGCTGGAGCCCTGCCTTCGCGAGGGCGTCCACGAAGGCGACGCGTGCCTCGACCGACAGCAACACGGACTCGTTCTGCAGCCCATCCCTCGGTCCCAGTTCGACGACCGTGACCTCGTTCCGTGCGGGTGGCTGGAACGTCACGCGCGATCCGATCTGGCGTCGGACTCGACGTCGACGAGCGTCCGGCCTGGCGCCACGCGATCGCCCGGTGCGCAGTGCACGGCGCGCACGACGCCGGCAGCGGCCGCGCGCAGCGGGAGTTCCATCTTCATCGCTTCGAGCAGCACGAGCACCGTACCCTCCTCGACACGATCGCCCGGCGCAACGGCGACGGCGGTGACCTGCGCCGGCATCGGCGCTTCGAGGGGCGCGGCGTTCTGCGTGTGCCGTCGGCGCGGTGCGTCTTCGGCTTCCACCACGACGACCAGGCCGTCGATGTGCACCCACGTCCGGCCAGCCGCGTCGGTGACTGCATCCGCGATCCGCGGCGGCGCAGCCTCGTCGGCCGCACTCGAGAGGTGCCAGGTGCCATCGGCGCGTGCATCGGCACGCCATTCAGCCACGCCATCCTCCGAGGTTTGTCCAGGGCGAGGACAGCGAGGCCCGCTCACCAGCCGCCACGCGCATCGCTGCAGGCCCCGCTCGTCGGACCGCTGCGGCGACGGCGTCCGCCGCTTCGATAGTCGCCGCGGGAAGCGGCGCGATCAACGTGTCGTGGTGCGTCGCCAGCCAGCCGGTGTGCATCGTCCCTGCTTGGACCTCGGCGTGTCCGAGCACGCGCAGCAGGTACGACACGTTCGTGTGCAGGCCGAGGATGACGTAGCGCCGAAGCGCCGCGCGGGCCCGCGCCAACGCCATGCGACGGTTGGGCGCGTAGGCGATCACTTTCGCGAGCAGCGGATCGAAGTCGGGCGTGATGTCGTCGCCCTCGCGAATGCCGCTGTCGACCCGGATGCCCGGACCGGCCGGCTCCCGGTACCGAAGCACCGGGCCGGCCTGGGGCAGGAAGCCGTGCGCAGGTGATTCGGCATACACGCGGCACTCGACGGCATGGCCACGCGGCACGACGTCGGCCTGGCGCCATTCCAGCGCGGCACCGTCAGCGACGTCCAACTGCAGGTGCACGAGATCGCAGCCGTACACGCACTCGGTGATCGGGTGCTCGACCTGCAGGCGCGTGTTCATCTCGAGGAAATAGAACGGTGCGTCCGGACCGTCGCGCTCCAGCAGGAACTCCACGGTGCCGGCGTTGACGTAGCCGGCGGCCTGTGCGGCGGCAACGGCGGCAGCGCCGAGCCGCGAGCGAAGCGTGGCATCGACGACGGGGGAGGGCGCCTCTTCTATGACCTTCTGATGCCGACGCTGCAGCGAACATTCACGCTCCCCGATGTGCATCGTCGCCCCGTGCGCGTCGGCGAGGATCTGC
>DATJTM010000489.1:0-3014 GCA_035503395.1 Luteitalea sp. | reverse complement strand
ATCGACGCCCAGCGTCGGGGCCTCAAGGTCTCGGCACTCGACACCTCACGCAGCAAGGCCGCGCTGGACCGGCTCGTCTCGGAAACCGTTGCCGCGGTGGAACGCGCCTACTGGTCGGCCCGCGCCGCCCGTGAAGACGTGAACATCCGTGAGCAGTCACTGACGCTTGCGGAGGCGCAGCGCGACGACACGGCGGTCCGCATCGAAGCCGGCGTGGCTCCCGAGGCGGATATCGCGGCGCCACGCGCCGAGATCGCGCGGCGACGGGCCGACCTGGTGCGGGCGCGCGACGACGCCACGCGGGCCGACCTGGCGCTGCGCCAGCTGATCACGGGCACGCCGGATGCGCCCGACTGGGATGCGGCGTTCGAGCTCACCGACGATCCCGCCGCCCCGACCACGACGGACTCGGTCGACGGCCTCGTGGCGGTCGCCCTTACCCGTCGCGCGGAGGTGTCCGACGTGAATGCCGCTCGCGAGATTGCCGCAATCGACACGGCCCTGGCGCGGGAACGGACGCGCACGCAGCTCGATCTGGTTGCCGCATATCACCTGCGCGGCCTCGCCGGCGGACGCAACAGCGATTTGTTCGTGCCCTTCCCGAACACGACCATCACGGTGCCGGACGCGCAGCTCGGTGGCGTCGACGACTCGCTGCAGACGCTCGCCACCCATCGGTTCTCGGACGTGTGGGTCGGCGTCAGCGTGACGCTGCCGGTCGGTCGGCGCGCCGCGAAGGCCGACCTCGCGGCAGCGACCTTGGCCGAACGCCGGACCGAGTTGCAGCGCACGCAGGTCGCGCAGCGCATCGCCACGGAAGTCCGCACCGCCGCCGCGGCCCTCGCCACGGCGCGCGAACGCCTTTCGGCGGCCGAGGCACTCGAAGCGGCCACCGCCGAATTGCTCGACGCCGAGCGGGCCCGCTTCGATACCGGCCAGAGCACCAACTTCTTCGTGCTCACCCGGCAGACGGAATTGGCCCAGGCGTCGCTCGCGCATGTCGCCGCGCGCATCGACGCCGCGCGCGCCGCGATGGAAGTGCAGCGCGCGACCGGTCAGCTCCTCGAACGCCGCGGCATCGTCGTCGACAGCCCGCCAGCCGAAATACCCGCATCCGCGTCGCTCCCGAAAGGATTCGCTCGATGACCGCCCGATTGCTGCCTGTCGCCTTGGCCGTTGCGCTGGCGACCACTGCATCCTGCCGTCGCGAGGCGACTGACGATGCGGTGCGCCTCAACGGACGCGTGGAAGCGGCACTGGTCGAGGTGGCGCCACGCATCCAGGCCCGGGTCGTCGAGGTGCGCGTCCGTGAGGGCGATCGCGTCAAGGCCGGCGACGTGCTCCTGCGGCTCGACCTCGCGGAAGTTGCGCTCGCCCCTGATCGCGACGCGCAGTCGGTCGCCGCCGCATCGGCACGCGTGCGCGACCTCGCCTCGGGCAGTCGCAACGCCGAGATCGCTGCCGCCGATGCGGAACGGGCAGACCGCGTCGCAGCGCTGTCGCTGGCGCGCGAGGAACTGACACGACAGGAGCTGCTCCGCAGCCGGCGGGTCGGCACGCAGCGTGACCTCGATCGCGCGAAGTCCGATGTCACACGTGCCGAGGCCGCCGTGGCTGCGGCGACCGAGCGGCTGCGACTCGTGCGTCAGGGCTTTCGCGAATGGCAGACGCGCCAGGCCCAGGCCGAACTGGGACGCGCCGAGCAGGTGAAGGCGCAATCGGACATCACGGTGAAGGAAGCCGAGCTCCGTGCCCCGAGCGACGCGGTCGTCCTGCATCGCCTCGTCGAGCCTGGCGCGCTGCTCGGCCCGGGGCAGGCGGCGCTCACGCTCGGACTCGAGTCGCGGCTGTATGTGCGCACGTTCGTGCCGGAAACGCAGCTCGGACGGGTGCGGCAGGGGCAGGCCGTGCAGGTGACGGTCGACAGTTTTCCGGGCCAGCAGTTCCCGGCTCGCGTGACCGAGATCTCGCCGACCGCGGAGTTCACGCCGAAGGCGGTCGAGACCCGCACCGAGCGTGTCAATCTCGTGTACGCCGCCAAGGTGGACCTCGACGCCGGCTGGAAGGCGCCGCTCGTGCCGGGGCAACCCGCGCAGGTGGTCGTCGCGATGGCCGCCACCGGAGGTCGCAAGTGAGCGCGATGATCGACGCCCAGGGCGTCGGCATGCGGTTCGGCACGACCGAGGCGCTCCGCGACGTCTCCCTCCAGATCGCCCGCGGCGAGCTGTTCGCACTGCTCGGCCCCGACGGCGCCGGCAAGTCGACGTTCTTCCGGCTCGTCGCGCGACTGCTGACGCCCACCGCCGGCCGGGTCACCGTCGACGGCGTACGCACGTTCGGCCTGGTGCCGCAGCGCTTCTCGTTGTACGAGGATCTGACGATCGACGAGAACCTGCATCTGCGAGCCCGGTTGTACGACGTGCCGGACGCCGTCGCACGGTCGCGCACGTCGCAACTGCTGGCCCGCGTCGGCCTCGAGCGCTTCCGCCATCGTCTCGCCGGCGCGCTCTCGGGCGGCATGAAGCAGAAGCTGGCGCTGGTGAGTGCCTTGCTCACGCAGCCGGAGCTGCTCCTGCTCGACGAGCCGACCACCGGCGTCGATCCCGTGTCGCGCCGCGAATTCTGGATCCTGCTGAACCAGCTGCACGACGAGGGACTGACGCTGCTCGTATCCACCCCGTACATGGACGAAGCCGAGTACGCGTCCCGTCTCGCCTTCCTGGATGGTGGTCGCCTGACCGCGCTCGGCACGCGCGAGGACATCCTCGCGGGCTTCCCGCGCGCGCTCGTCGAAGTCCGCAGCCAGGACCGCATGACGTTGCGACGGCAGCTCGCGCAGTTGCCCGGGGTGGACGATGTGTCGCTGTTCGGCACGCAGCTGCACGTCCGCGGCCGGAGCCACGATGCCGACGCGCTTCGTGGCGAGATCTCGCAGGCACTCGGCGCGCGCGTGACCAGCGACGCCGTCCGCACCATCCGCCCGTCGCTCGAAGACGTCTTCGTGTGGCACAGCG
>DATJTM010000488.1:0-2903 GCA_035503395.1 Luteitalea sp. | reverse complement strand
GACGGCGACAGCCTTCGCGCCGACGGCCTGCGACTGGCCCGGCACAGTGACCGTTTCGAGCACGTGGTGTCGGCCGCCCGTGTCGAGGCACTCTCATCGCGTGTGCCGATCGTCGAGCGTCTCGTCGACGCATTCCGGACCGATCTGCACATCCGCGCGACGATGCGCGACCTCGGTGAGCGTTTCCTGCAGGGCCAGGGCGTGCTGCTGCATGGCGACTTCAGGCCGGCGCGCTGGATGCCATCGCCGGGTGGCCTGCGCGTGCTGTCGCCCGGCTTCGCCAGCAGTGGACCCGCGGCCCTCGATCTCGGGTTCTTCCTGGCGCACCTGTTGATGTCGGGACAGATGCCCGACGTCATCGGACAGGTGCTGCGGCGCTACCGGCGCGGCGGCGCGGTGGATCTCGCCGAGGTCAGCGCGTGTACGGGACTCGAACTGATGCGAGGGCGACTGGGAGCATCGCCGGTGCCCGTCGATCCGCCGATGCCGCGGCTGGTCGCCGAACTCGAGTACGCCGTGCGATTGCTGCGCGGCGGCGCCACCGTGGACATGCCGCTGTGAGCGCGCCGCCCCTGCGCCTGCGCAGCGCGCTGACCGCACTCGCGTTGGTGTGTGGGCTTGCCGTGCACGGCTGCAACCGCCAGCCAGCGCCGTCGTCGGACGGACGGGTGCCCGCCTGGCTCGACGTCAGTCCGGCGCTCGGAGAACCGGCGCGCGATCCGGCCGACGCCCTGGCCGTGCTGCACGCCTTCGGGACCGGACGTCTGCACGTCCGCGGGGTGTCGACCACGTTCGGCAACGCGCCGCTCGTCCGCGGGTTCCCTGCCGCGCAGGCGTTGCTCGAGCGCCTCGACTCCGGCCGCCTTCGCCCGTGGCGCGGCGCGTCCAGCGCAGAGGAGCGCGAGGCGCCGACCGAAGCCAGCGAGTTGTTGACCGAGGCCCTCGACGAAGGGCCGCTGACAATCGTCGCGGCCGGCCCGGTCACGACGATCGCCGCGGTGCTGCTGCGCCGTCCAGACCTGACGGCGCGGATCGAGCGGCTCGTGATGCTGGGTGGTCAAGCGGGGGACGGTCCGGTGCGACCGGATCCGCACGTGGCCGCCGACCCCGGCAGCGTGCGCGTGCTGCTGGAGCGCGATCTCGCGATTACGCTCGTGCCCGTGGCGGCAGAGGCCGGACTGCGACTCGATGCGGCCGACGTGAATCGATTGGAAGCGGGCGACCCGCTGCTGCGCATCGTGGCGGCCGAAGCCCGCGGCTGGCTGGCTCCCCGAGCGACGGCAGGCACCCCGTACCTCGACGCCCCGGCCCTGCTCGCCATCGACGTCGCGGCTCACCCCGGCGAGATTCGTTGTGAAGCGGCGATGGCCGCGCTCAGCACCGAGGCAGGCCCGGCGCGCCTGCTCGTATCTGGCACGCCGAATGCCGGCGGCCGGCGCGTCACGTGGTGTGCAGCCGCCGACGCCGGCGCCCACGACCGCATCGTCCGCGATCTGCTGGCGCTCCGCTCGACGAAGTAGCGCGACGAACCGCCGGACGCCAGGCGACTGAACGCGCGAGCTTCAGCCAGGAACGTGCGCGCGTTCGATCCCCTGGAAGGTAGGGCCCGTTGTCCCAACGCGGCCCGTCGTCGTCTCAGTGTGCGCCGATCAGTTGATCGAGACCGCTGCGCGGCTGCAGGTCTGCCCGCACGCGATTGGCGCGACGCATCGGCTCGGTGGCGACCGTTGCGGAGCACTGGCCCGTGCCGATCACATGCAGCGCCTCGGCCAGCGACGCTTCCTGCGCGTCTCCCAGCTGTCGGTCCGCATCGTCGGCCGCCGCGCAATCAGCAGGAATCCCGCCGAAGAAGTCGCCCTGGCCGTTGGCGTTGCGCAGCGTGAACGACACCGGGTACAGCACCTTGTCGCAGAAGGTGATGCCGTACTGCCCCACCGGCTTGCCGTAGGACGGCTCACCGACGGTGGTCACCGGGATGAACGGGCGCAGGGCGTTGATCACGAGTTCGCTCGCCGAGGCCGAACTGCGCGTCGTGATCACGACGAGCCGCTGCAGGTTGAGCGAGTTCGACTTGCCCTCGAAGCGCGTGGTCTGGTTGCGAGATGCGTTGCGCGCGTTGTGGAAATACTCGGCGAAGACCTGCCCGTCGGTCCGGGCGCCGCCGATCAGGCTCGCCAGGTGCTGTGCGATGGAGACGAGGCCACCGCCGTTGTAGCGAAGATCGAGTACCAGCTCGGTGGCGCCGACGCTGCGCAGCGCGTCGAACGCCTCGCTCAGCGCCGCCCGCGACGGCTCGACGAAATTGCGGAAGAACAGGTAGCCGACCTTGCGGCCATCGACGTCGTGGACGTTCAGGTACGACACGGTCGGAATGGTGACGGGTCGCTTGACCATGCGCGCGTCGGCGCGGCTGCCGTCGAGGCGCTCGTAGCGGAACGACATCCCGAACCCTTCCTGCGAGGGGCCGAGGGCGTTGCCGAGCGCGCCCGACGTGGCGAGGGCAACGACGCTCTGGCCCTCGATGGACACGATCCGGTCGCCGCGCTGGAGGCCAGCCTCTGAGGCCGGACTGTCGGGAAACACCTGCAGGATCTTCAGGCCCTGGCCGTCGAAGGCGCTGCCGTACCCGAAGCCGACGAACTGGCTGTCGGAGTAGAACGCTTCCTCGCTGGCGCGCGCACCGATGTAGCTGAAATGCTCGTCGAGCGGACGATAGCGCAACGCGTCGAGCAGCGCTTCCGGCGACGAGTAGCTGGTCGGATTGACCGTCGGCAGCTCGGTGTTCCAGAAGTAGATGTCCCGCATCACGTCGTTGACGTAGCGGTTCTGGCCCGCGACCGTACAGCTGGACAGGTTCTGCGCGTCGGCACCCGACGCGGTGATCGCCAGGGCCACGAGGGCCA